>JAAFIU010000158.1 GCA_013298805.1 Cytophagales bacterium
ACCATCATCTGTAAAAGAGAAAGTTATTTCTGCACGAAACAATTTACCTAAAAAACTCCAAGACCAAGGTGCTAATTTTATCACCGTAGCCAGAACAAATTTTTACAATTCAAAAGCATTTGGCGATGTTATTTCCCCCCTATCACCTTATGCCTTAGCCTATTATAAATTTTCTTATGAGGGCGATTTTAAAGAAAACGGTCTGATTGTCAACAAAATTAGAGTTACACCAAAATCACAAGGCGAAAACTTTTTTAGTGGAATCATTAATATTATTGAAGACTCATGGTACATCCATAGTTTAGATTTTAAATTTGACGACGATAACTCACGAAATTCAATAAAAATTCTCTATTCTCCTTTTAATGATGTTTGGATGCCCGTAAGTTATAATTTCAGAACCGACTTTGATGCCTTTGGCGTTGCAGGATTTTTTAACTATGTGACAAATGTTCGGAATTATGCTATTACTTTAAATGAAAAATATCACCAACGCCCTGTTGTGATTGACGAAAAAATAGACAAAGCCGAAGCAACAGCCTTAAAAAGCGAGAAGGTAAATGCCAAAACAGCCCTTCAACAAAAGCAAATTACACGAAAACAGTTGGATAAATTCTTGAAAGATGCTGAAAAAGAAGATAAAAAAGAACACAAAGCAAAAGGTGATGATGTTGCGTTGACACGTTCTTACAACATTGAGGTTGATACACTTTATAAAAAACGGAATGCAGATTTCTGGAATCAAGAACGTCAAGTGCCTTTAACTGATTTTGAAATTAAAGGCTATGCCCAAGCAGATAGTATTGTGAAGGTCAATGAGGTTCAATACAAAAAAGATTCTATCAAAAACCTCCCAGTTTTCAAGTTTTCGCATCTTATTTTTGGGAAAACCTACAATTATGGAAAACGGGATGAATTATACGGTTTTTATCCACGTTCGCTTACTTACACCTCACCGTTGATGGAATTGGGAAATGCTAATACGGTTGATGGTTATTATTTGCAGGGAAGTTTAAAATATGAAACTCGAGAAAAAAGAACAAAACGCACCTCACTTTACACGGATTTACGTTATGCCCTCGGAAGAAATCAACTGAATTGGGATGTTGGTTATTATCACCTTCAAAATTATCATTCGTTTAACGTTAAGGCTGGAAGATTTATCCAACAATTTAATGAAAACGAACCTATATCAAACATTGCCAACACGCTTTACACTATGCTTGCAAAGGAAAATTACATAAAAATTTATGAAAAGGATTACATCAAAATAGAATATATCAATCGCTTTACACAAACATTTACTGGTATTTTCAACGTTGGGTATAATAAGAATAGAGAATTACAAAATTTATCTGATTTCAAAACGTGGGTTAACCGCCCAGAAAGGGAGTTTCTTACAAATCAACCAGATAATCTTGAACAAAAAGATGGCAAATTTGTAAATCCAGAGCTTGTTACCACTGATATTGAATTGATTATCAGACCATTTGCCAAGAAAGGAGAATTTAATGGAAGAGAATATACCATTAATCGTGGCAATCCAATTTTCAAAGTAAAAAGTACCAATGGACTAATGTCTAATGCTAATTTTTCAAGATTACAAGGAAGTTATGAGCAGATTTTTGAGATTGAAAAAATAGGAGATTTACACGTTTTAGCCAATTATGGAGGTTTCGTAAAAGCACCTGTTTATTTCTCTGATTATCGTCATTTCAATGGTAATCAAACCATTTTACGTTCATTCAAATTTGATGCTTTTCGTAATTTAGAATACTATTTACACAGTACAAAAGGCAATTATTTAGAAATTTTTGCGGCAAATGATTTTCAAAAATTCTTATTGACGCAAATAACTCCATTGAGATTATACGGATTGAAAGAATCAATTTTTGCCAACTATTTGAACGTTCCCAATCAAAATTTAAATTACCTTGAAGTTGGTTACGGTATCTCTGGAATTGGAAAATTATTTGGATTAGAAGTAGTAGGAAATTTTGTGAATGGGCATTACGGTGCAACTGCCTTGAGAATAAAATTCAATCGTTAGGATTAGGTTTTAGGTGTTAGTGACAAAACGTACTATTAATCAACTATATAGAGAGTAGCCAATTTTAAAAATTGGCTACTCTAATTTTTTTAAAATACTCTCAACAGTTGTTCGCTTATCAATTTTTCCAGTTGGCGTTTCAGAAAATTTTTCGGTAAATAAAATCTCTTTCGGAATTTCATATTTTGATAAAACCGAACCTATATTTTTCAAAAAAGAATTCTTAACATTTTGGTCTAAAAATGCCTTCTCTACTACTAAAACCAACTTTTGACCCAATTTTTTATCAGAAATCCCGAAGGCAAAATATCGCTTCACATTTAAAATTTGAATTTCATTTTCAATCGCTTTTTCTACTTTTTCTAATTGAATTTTTACACCTCCGCTATTGATTATATTATCAAATCTTCCAATAATTTTAAACTCATTTTCTCCAACCATTTCAACAATATCATTAGTTTGAATCAACTCATTATTTGAAGCATCGGCAATGATATTCAAACAATTTCGAGTATCTAAACCGATTTTAACGCCTTCCAAAACGCTAAAATTTTGATTTTTATTTTCTCCATTCAAACGGCGAACGGCAATATGAGAAACTGTTTCTGTCATTCCATAAGTGCTAAAAATGGGTACATCAAGTCGTTGGATTTCATTTTCCAGCGTTTCATTTACTGCCGCTCCACCAACAATTAATGCTTTCATTTGGTTGAGTTTTTCAACATTTCCATTGTCTTCCAATAAAGTTTGCAATTGAAGCGGAACGAAAGCCGCAAAGTCAATCTTTTGATTTTCTAAACCTTCCAAGGGATTGCTTGATGGTTCAATAATAGTGAGTTTCAAACCCAGAACCATTCCCCGAACAAGCATCATCATACCTGCGATGTATTCTACATTTAGGCAAACCAAAGCAGTGTCACCTGCTTTTAAAGCAAATGTCTTTCCCGTCAATTTTGCACTGGCTTCCATTTGGAAACGAGTCAGTGAAATTGGTTTAGGCTCACCCGTCGAACCAGAAGTTTTAATAACAAACTCATTTTGACCATTCTGCCACTTTACACAAAAATCAATTATTTTCTGTTCGTAGTCGGTTTTTGCCTTGGGCAATTCATTGAAATTATCTATCTGCATCATTATTCATAAAAAAACACTCAAAGGAAATACCTTTTACAGTATTTTCAATGAGTGTCCACATAAATTAGCGTCAGATAAGCTATTTGAGGCAATCAAAAAATTTTAATTATCTAACTATCAATATATTACAATTTCTAAGCTACTTTTAGCGTATTTTTAACTTTATCGAATGTGGCAGTATATTTTTTGAGTGCTGATGTGGCTGGTCCAACCGAAACCGAACCGTTTGCATCAAAAACAGAACCGTGATTATTACATTTAAAGCTTGAATTATCTGCTACAAATTCAACCGTTGTCCCTTCGTGTGTACAAGCTTTAGCCACAGCTAAAAAATCGCCTGTTTTTGTTCTTGCAACTATTACATCGCCTGAAACCAGTGCCGTTCCGTTGGTTTGTAACGTTTTGAATGTGTCGCTTGCCAAATCTATCGTAAAATCAATTATACCTTTTGAAGATACATTATTTCCTGTCAGTCCAGTAGTAGATGGGGTTGCTCCACCCGTTGAGGGAGTCGTAGTCGAAGGCGTTGCAGGAGAAGGGTCGCTACTTTTTGAGCAACCCGACATACAATTTTGTAAAATTACTGCCCCCACACTAATGCCAACCAGATTTAAGAATTCTTTTCTTTCCATGTTCTTAGTATTTTTGTAATTGAAAGGTTCGACTTTATATTACCCTTACGACTTAAACTGACTTACAGTTGCGTGAATAGATTATTATTTTTGAAAAAAACAAACATTGGTTTTCAAAATGAGTTTAAGAAGGAAGAAAGATAATTTTTGGTTTGGAACAATTTTATCACCCATGTAAAAAACATATTCACCAAATAACATCTTTCAAATAGATTAAATAACCATTTTAATCCAAATCAATACAAATATTATCTACAAAAGATACCTTTGTAAGATAATCCAACAATTCAATTTGCAAAATATGTCAGACGATAAGTTTTTAAATCCAATTAATAAAGATAAAGTAGCCGAAAATCCAGGGTTATTGCCCTATGCCCACACAGCGGGCGGTGCGGTAATTAGACCAGAAGATTTAGGTAAAGCCAAAGGGCGTTCAGTAACGGCGATGCGTCAGCAAACCGACCGCCAAATGAACCAATTGTACGAACAAATGGAAGTATTGGCTCGTCAGGCAAAATTATTGGCTCAACGTAAGGAGATTTCAGAGCGTATTTATGATGCAGCAATGGGTTTTGAACCAATTATTAATGAAACTTATTATATGTATGAAAAAGAAGATGGAACAGATTTACTATCATTAGTAGCTCCCAACGAATGGGGGCGTTCTTTTAAATACAGTAGGTTTTTGGCAAAATGCCTCCTTCTTGCCGACCATACTTGGGAGGTTGAATACAACGAAAATGCTTATAATGACGCAGAAAAAGCATAAATTGCACGATAGAAAGATAACAATTAATTGAATAAGAATATGTGGGAAACCCTTAAAGAGTACAAAGAAATTTTATTTACGTTTCAAGATGGAATTGCAAAAATATCCATCAATCGTCCTCAAGTGCATAATGCCTTTACACCTTTGACCGTAAAGGAAATGATAGATGCCATGAATATTTGTCGTGATGAAGAAAAAATCGGCGTAATTATTTTAACTGGTGAAGGTGGAAAAGCATTTTGTTCGGGTGGCGACCAATCAGTGCGTGGTCACGGTGGATACATTGGAGAAGATACCGTACCAAGATTGAACGTTTTGGATTTGCAAAAACAAATTCGTTCAATTCCTAAACCGGTAATTGCGATGGTAGCAGGTTGGGCAATTGGTGGAGGACACGTTTTACACGTGGTGTGTGACCTTTCTATTGCAGCAGAAAATGCCCGTTTTGGACAAACTGGACCCAATGTAGGTTCATTTGATGGGGGTTTTGGAGCATCATACCTTGCTCGTGTAGTTGGACAGAAAAAAGCTCGTGAAATTTGGTTTCTTTGCGACCAATACGACGCTCAGGAGGCATTGGATATGGGATTGGTAAACAAAGTTGTCCCTTTGGAGAAATTAGAAGAAACAACAATTGAGTGGTGTAAGAAGATTTTACAGAAAAGTCCATTATCTCTTCGTCTATTAAAATCATCTTTCAACGCCGAGCTGGACGGACAAGCAGGTATTCAAGAATTAGCAGGAAATGCTACTTTGCTTTATTATTTGTCGGAGGAAGCAAAAGAAGGTCGTAATGCCTTTATTGAAAAGCGTAAACCAGATTTTAGCAAATTTCCAAAGTTTCCTTGATACTGGGAATAAAAAATCCCCAAATCACAGTAATGCGATTTGGGGATTTTTCTTATAAAATAACTTACACAACTATTTCTTTTGCTTCACCACAAGTCGTCTCATCATGCTAACATCCTCATGCTCAAGAATATGACAGTGATAAACAAATTGAGCATCTTCTTTTGAGTTTTCTCCGTATAAAGGATTTTTATTCGGGTTAAGTTTATATTTAATACGAATATAAGTGACTTGCCCAGTAGGTACTTGAACTACATCTTTCCAACCGATTTCGTGGGGACTTGGTGGTATCAAATCTTTAATAGGCATTACATCTTTATCTTTGCTAAGGTCGCATCTTCCAAGTATTTCAAAACGATTCAAATGGATATGGATAGGGTGCATATCGGGAGTATTATTGATAATTCTCCACACCTCATAATCGCTTTGGTCATCTACGTATTTAATATCATCAGGTATATTTTTGGCTTTATTTTCTTTTTCAGAATCCCAATTATTACTATTCATTAAAACGAGAGGATATATTTTAGGGTCTGGCATGAGTTTTCCAAAGGAAGTCCCTACCAAATCAGTTGCACTTGTGTATTCTATAAGATTCAAGGGGAATGATTTTTTGATGGTGTCTTTTTTCATTTGACTTCTATCCAATAAACCCTTTACTAACTTATTTAAAATATCATTTTTATCTTTTTCAGCGTTTTCCTTCAACTTATTCAATTTATGTTCAAGAAGGTCATCTCCACTTTTACTACTATTTTTTAGTTCAAATTGCATGACCACATTCGAAAGCGTATCACCTCGCTGTACAATTGCATTTAACCTATCCAAATTCATAATACTTAGTAAATCCCCAAAAGGCGAATTACCCGCAAAGTTTAAGAGTGCAATATCTTTAGACCCTTCAATTTGCCCAAAATCAATCAATATATCTGCTCGTTCGCCTGGAGCTAATGTAAGGGGACTTTCGACTGTTATCTCTTCTGCAATAGGTATTAAACCACTTTCTGTGCCTATTTGATAACATTTTGCGGTAGTGTCTTTAACAAAATTGATATTTGTCCCATCCATGAGCTTGGTGGCTAACGCCAAACTAAGTGTCCGAGAACTACAAGTATTCAAAACTCTAAACCGATAAGTTTGACCACTTACTGGCATTTTGGGCCAAACTTTTCCATTAACCACCATTGCATCACCAAAAAATTCTGGTTGAATACCCTCTTTGTTTTCAGAACTTACACTATCAGCCGTTGAATTGTAATAAAGTAGCCCATTATTCAAGAACGATTTATCATTGATAACTAAAGGTATATCATTGTCTTCGGCTTCATATCCAAACCAGCTTTTAATCTTGTTCCAAATACTTCGCCAATACCATTTACCAGATGTCTCACTATTTACGTAAACATCATTTTTCTCTTTAGAATTATCGGAGAAAAACGAATTTTCATCTTGTCCTTGAATAATATATGGTGCCAACATTCCCGCATAAACATGAGCGGCAGTGTGCATCATAGCATGGTCATGATACCAAAGAATAGCTCCATGTTTGCCTCTTGTTGTATCTGTACCTTCAAAGTTTGGTTCTGGAAAATCATTTGTATAATAGTGCGTGAGTCCTGTACGGGCGACTCCATTTTCTATCTCATTTGGTCCAAAAATACCATGTGTCGTTTTTTTACTACTGTTATTATCCCAGTAATGATTATTGGGATAACCGTCGTATCTCCATGCAGAGTTGGAACCGTGTAAATGAACGGTTGTACCATAATAAGATGCCATTTCAGGAATAGAATCTGTATTTTGCCCCCTACCACATATCGTAATTCCGTTTACATCTTTCGATAAAGTAGGGTAAAGCATATCTGCTAATGCGTGGATGTGCGACGTATTTTGCAAATTATATACAATAGGATACCATTTACAAACTTTTCCTTTATACTCAAAAGTTGGATAATTAGAATTTTCAATTAACGTTTCTTGTAGCTTATTCTCGAAATGAACTCGAGTTTTTATTCCATATTTAGTTTCAATGGTTGGTCCTGGCAAGCTTTCTGTTCCTTTGGGTGTTCCAGCACGAACATAGCCCAAAACCCATGTAGCAGGCAAAACATTAGTGTTATCGAAATATTTATGCTGAAATGCTCTAATTTCGATAGCGGCACTATCACTGTCAGCTCCTAAAATTATTTTATCAGCAACAGGTTCAATCGTATTCTGGAATAAATTACTTTTATTCCATTTTTTTACACTATCAGGATGACTCGCTGCCAACAAATCTATCGTGTCAGGTAAACTAACAGATAAAGAGGGATTCTTTTGAGGAGTTGATGGATTACATCCACTTAAAAATAGTATGAACGAGGATAAAATCCCAATGAACAATTCAAACACGTATTTTTTCATAATTAGTATGGTTTTATAATTGAAACATTTTACCACATTAAATTATTAAAAAAATATGCGACTAAAAAGGTTTATTTATTTAACGGTCAATACTTTACGTTTTTTATTTCCCTAACATTAACAACCCGTAATTCTGTTATTATAACTTTACTTGAAGTTATCCAAATTAAAGAAAGAGGAAACTTAAATCTTTTCGGCACAAATCTCTCCTGCATTTATAAAAATATTTCCAACATTCACTCGTAAGCTAAACCCTTATCCGTAATTTTGCAGGAAATTTACAAAACCATAAATTATGCAAATCATTGACGGTAAAGCAGTAGCTGACGAAATCAAAAAGGAAATTGCACTGGAAGTGGCTGAAATTAAGGCTTCTGGCGGAAAAACGCCACACTTGGTAGCTATTTTAGTGGGGAATAACGGTGCATCAGAAACGTATGTTGCCAATAAAGTGAAGTCTTGCGAAGAATTAGGTTTTAATTCTTCGCTCCTTCGTTTCGACCCAAGTATCACAGAATCAGAGCTTTTAGCTGAAGTAAAAAAGGTGAATGACAATGATGACATGGACGGACTCATTGTTCAGCTTCCGCTCCCTGACCATATCAATCCTGATAAAGTAATGGAAACCATTGACCCACGTAAAGACGTTGACGGTTTTCATCCAATCAACATCGGACGTATGGCAAAAGGACTTCCAGCCTATATTTCTGCTACGCCACAAGGAGTTTTAGATTTGTTAGAAAGATATAATATCGAAACTTCGGGAAAACATTGCGTAGTAGTTGGTCGTAGCCAAATTGTAGGTTTACCGATGTCAATTTTGATGCAAAGAAATACCAAAATCGGCAACTGTACTGTAACACTTACTCACTCAAAAACCAAAGATTTACCCGCTGTTTGTGCCACTGCCGATATTTTGATTGCTGCTTTGGGTCGTCCAGAATTTATTACAGCTGAATACGTGAAAGAAGGAGCTGTGGTTATCGATGTTGGTTTAACTCGTGTTGAAGATTCAAGCAAAAAATCAGGATTTGCCTTAAAAGGTGACGTAAAATTTGATGAGGTTGCACCTAAGTGTTCTTTCATTACTCCAGTTCCAAAGGGCGTTGGTCCAATGACAATTGTGTCGTTGATGAAAAACACTTTGCTTTCGGCAAAAGGTGTTATTTATTCAAAATAGATTTAATGTCAATTTGACACATTATATTTATCCAAACTATTCTTTACAAAATAGTATTTTTCCAAGTTGCCATTTTAGATAGAATTAGTCATAAATCGAAAATACAGGGATTTTATCTTTTTTAAACAGATGATATTTTGTACTTTTGCGGAAAATTATACGAGTATAACATTGAAATTAGGGAGTGTGACACCACTCTCATAAACTATGGCTTCTATTAATCAAGTAAAGATTTTCTCTGGTTCGTCTTCGCAATATTTAGCAACTGAAATTGCTCGATATTTTGGTAAAGACTTAGGACAAAGCAGTGTCCAACGATTCTCAGATGGTGAAATGTCGCCAAGTTTTAATGAATCAGTTCGTGGTTGTGATGTATTTTTGATTCAATCAACATTCCCCCCTGCTGATAACATGATGGAATTGTTATTGATGATTGACGCAGCCCGCAGAGCATCGGCTCATTATGTAACAGTAGTAATTCCATATTTTGGATATTCACGTCAAGATAGAAAAGACAAGCCAAGAGTTGGCATTGGTGCAAAATTAATGGCAAATCTTTTAACTGCCGCTGGTGCAGATAGATTGATGACCATTGATTTACACGCTGGACAAATTCAAGGTTTTTTTGATTTCCCAGTTGACCACTTAGAAGGAAATGCGATTTTTGTTCCTTATTTGAAGTCGTTAGGTTTAGACAAAATTCTTTTCGCTTCTCCTGACGTAGGTGGTGTGGTTCGTACCAGAAATATAGCGAAATTTTTTAACGCAGAAATGGTAATTTGCGATAAGCAGCGTAAACGTGCTAACGAAATTGCAACCATGCAGTTGATTGGAGATGTGAAAGACGCAGACGTTGTTTTAGTCGATGATATGATTGATACAGGTGGAACAATGTGCAAAGCCGCTCAATTAATCATGGACAAAGGTGCAAAATCGGTAAGAGCCATTGTTACACACCCAGTTCTTTCGGGAAATGCCTATGAGAATATAAACAATTCTATTTTAACCGAATTAGTGGTTACTGACACAATTCCATTAAAATACGAAAGTGAGAAAATTAAGGTGCTGTCAGTTGCAGAATTATTCGCAAAAGCAATCGGCAGAATCCGTGACCATGAATCTATCAGTTCATTATTTATAAAGTATTAATTATTATTTTAACGGTTATCAGAAGATAGTGAAAGCGAAAGGCTGATGACACAAATCACTCAAAAATGAGAAAGATTGAAATTGTAGGGTACAACAGAGAGACCCTTGGCACAAAGTCTGCCAAAGATTTACGTAACGAATCACTTGCACCATGTGTATTGTA
>JAAFIU010000183.1 GCA_013298805.1 Cytophagales bacterium
GGTTTTGTAAATGTGTCGCTTCTTAATTCAATGGTCATAATTTGTTGATTTATAAATGATGTGTAAATTTCAGAAATATTTTCTCTATTTTAAATTATTCTTTCATGAAGGCTTGAGAAAAATGGAGTCTATTGAAGCTCAGAATATTAGTACATTCGCTTTTTGAAAATCACTTTTCGCTTACTGTTAAAATATGAAACCTAAAATAACAATAGAATACTGCCCAAAATGTCATTGGCTAATGCGTTCGGCGTGGTTAGCACAGGAATTATTAACAACTTTTACGGATGATTTGGAAGAAGTGAGCCTTCGCCCGAGTGAAATTGCGGGACGTTTCCAAATCTCGCTCAATGAACAACTGATTTTCGACCGTAAACGTGAAGGACATTTCCCTGAAGCTAAAGAAATCAAACAAATCGTCAGAGATATTGTCTGTCCAGAACGCAGTTTAGGGCATTCTGATAAAAGAGTCAATGGCGATTGAGTGATTTGTGACTGAGTGAATGGCGACTGAGTGATTTGTGACTGAGTGATAAGTCTCCCATCACTCAGTCACAAACTACTCAGTCACTCACTCGCCACTCAGTTACAAATCACTCAATCACCATTCGCTCAGTCGCCTATTTTCCTCTATTCACCAAATAAACCCCAAAAAGAACAACTACTCCTCCAATAATTTGTTCGGTTCTGAGAATTTCGTGCAGTAAGAAAAAGGAAATAATGGAAGTCAAAACGGGTTGAATTAACAGCGTTGGCGAAACGATGGAAGCAGGTAAAAAACCTAAAGCATAATTGATAGAAAGCCAGCCAATTAAGTGGCAAAAAAGCCCCGAAAGAGCAAATGAAAGCCAAGTTTTATTAGAGAAATGAAGCATTGGCAAATCTTGTTGCCAACAAATAAGCCACGCTAAAATCATACAAACTAATAGCGACCAACCCATAAAATTAACGGTGTCAATACTTCCTCTAACTTGTTGAGTTAAAAGCATATAGCCAGCATAAAAAACGGCAGCGCCAATCGCCATTAAATGCCCGATTCCCACATTCGGATTTTCTACAAAATCCCGTCCCGCCACTAAAAAAACACCAAATGTTGCCACAAAAAGCCCAATCCAATATATTTTTGAAAGACGTTGTTTGAAAATAAATAACGAACCTAAACCCACAAAAACAGAAGCATTATTTGCCAGTAAAGTAGAAACCGAAGCCGTTGTTTTCAGAATAGAAATATTCCATAAACTCATATCTAAAACAAAAAATAATGCCGCTAAAAAAGTTAGTACTAAGGTTTTGGTATCAGGAATTTTGATTTTTTTGTAAATCCATATTGGTAATAAGCCTAAGAAACAAAAAAAGTAACGATAAAAACCAGAAGTCAGGGCAGGAGCGTCAGCCATTTTGACGAAAATTGCAGACCAACCTATACAAAAAACTCCTAAAAGAAGGAAGATATAGGCTTTTACGGGAGTTTGTGGAATATCAGATTTCAAGTAGTGGTACGTTTTGTGATGAAGTAAACAGCTTCTATGATTAAATTTATGGTAAATTTACTCAAATAAATAATTTATTGATGATAGAAAAAGAATTTCTGAAATTACTCAAGCAAAAAGAATCGATTCATTTAGAATTTAAAAGTAGAATTGAAAATCCTCATAAAGCCGCCCGTATTTTGGCCGCTTTTAGTAATACTTCTGGTGGACAATTGGTTGTGGGAGTTGAAGATGACAAAACGATAAAAGGTTGTTCTGAATTAGAAGAAATGACCAAAATTATCCAAGCGGCTAATGAATTAGTTGTTCCACCTATAGATATTCAATACAGTTCATACACGCACGAAGGCAAACGTAAGGTTTTGATTATCAATGTTCAAGAAAGTCCGTTGAAGCCACATGAGGCTATTGATGAGAAACAAAATAGTATTGTTTTTGTCCGTGCCAATGACCAAACTACACCCGTAACCAAAGAAATGACTCAGATTTTAGATAAATACGACGATACCGTTGACAAAGAATTATTGGCTCAACCCAACGTAAAAGCCTTAATCATTTATCTAAAAAGAAACATGAAAGTTACGGCAAAAGAATACGCCAAATTGGTGAATATCTCGGCTTACAGAGCCACCAAATTATTAGAAGGATTAACGTATGGAGGTGTTTTATTGATGCTTTCTAAACAAAAACCAACACAGTTTGTCTTGAAGAAATGGTAAATACAGTAATAAGTATTATGTATTAAGTCCTAAGAATTTCTTGGAAATCAATGTGAGTGTTATAAGGCTTACAATGGTTTGATATTTTCCAGATTTAATTTTACTATTTGAGTAAGAAATGAATTTGCCATCGATTTCTTTATACTTAGGACTTAATACTTAATACACAGACAACTCCTAAAAACAATCGAAATGTACATCAACACTAACGAATTTAAAGAAAATACTTACGATGCCATCGTGGTTGGTTCGGGGATAAGTGGCGGTTGGGCGGCAAAGGAATTAACTGAAAAAGGCTTGAAAGTCTTGGTTTTGGAGCGTGGTAGAAATATCGAACACGTCAAGGACTATAAAACGGCTTTGACCCCTCCGTGGGAATTTCCTCATGGTGACCGACCCACCCAAGAAATGATTGCCAAACAACCCATTCAGAACAGAACGGGATTTGTCGTGACGGAGTCAACCCACCAACATTTTGTGAATGATTTGGAAAACCCTTACCTCGAAACAAAGCGTTTTGACTGGATTCGTGGTTATCATGTTGGTGGACGTTCGTTGATGTGGGGACGAGTTTCTTTGCGTTGGAGCGATATTGATTTTGAGGCAAATCTCAAAGAAGGGATTGGGATTGATTGGCCAATTCGATATAAAGACATTGCTCCGTGGTATGACTACGCCGAGAAATTTGCAGGTGTTTGCGGTAATCGTGATGGCTTGCCACATTTACCCGACGGACAGTTTCAACCGCCCATCGAAATGTCTTGTGCCGAAGATTATTTCTCGAAAGAAATTAGAACAAAATTCGATAACCGTTACGTTATTCATGGTCGTGGAGCTCATTTAACTAAACCAACTAAAGAACAAACCGATTTGGGGCGTGCTTCGTGTCAATCTCGTAACTTATGTATGCGTGGTTGTCCGTTTGGAGCATATTTTAGCTCGCAAGCCGCCACTTTACCTGCTGCCCGACGAACTGGAAATTTGACAATTCGTCCACATTCAATCGTAAATTCTATTATTTATGACGAACAAAAAGGCAAAGCAAAAGGCGTTAGGGTAATTGATGAACAAACGGGCAAATGGCATGAATTTTACGCAAAAATTGTTTTTCTAAACGCTTCTGCATTGGGTTCAACCTTTATTTTATTAAACTCGACTTCCAATCGTTTTCCAAATGGTATGGATGACAGTGGTCAATTAGGGCATAATGTAATGGATCATCATTTTAGAATTGGAGCTTACGGAGAATTAGATAAATTTCAAGATAAATACTACCAAGGGAGTAATCCCGTGGGAAGTTACGTGCCACGTTACCGCAATATTGGTAATGATAAACGAGATTATTTACGTGGTTTTGGTTATGAAACAGGAGCAAGTCGTTCAAGAGGAACAAACACCGATGAATTAGCTTTTGGTAGTGATTTCAAAAATCATCAAACTGAAGTAGGTAATTGGAATGTCTCTCTTTCTGCTTTTGGGGAGTGCTTACCGTATTACGAAAATAAAGTGGAACTCTCGAAGGAAATTACGGATAAATGGGGGCAACCCGTTCTGAAAATGGATGCGGAGTTTAAAGAAAATGAAATGAAAATGCGGATTGATATGAAAAATGATGCCGCAGAAATGTTAGAAAAAACGGGCTTCAAAAACGTTGGTACTTACGATGAAGCCTGTTATCCAGGTTTGGGAATCCACGAAATGGGTATGGCTCGCATGGGTAAAGACCCTAAAACGTCAGTTTTGAATAAATGGAATCAAGTTTGGGGAGCTAAAAATGTGTTTGTAACTGACGGAGCTTTTATGACCTCTGCATCATGCGTAAATCCTTCGCTTACCTACATGGCAATGACCGCCCGTGCAACAGACTATGCCGTAAAAGAACTTAGAAAAGGAAATCTTTGACAGTTAGCAGTTATCAGTAGTTTGTGAAGATGCAGATTGAGAAAGGTAAGGTAATTTATTGAAACTTATTGTTTAATATCTCGTTTTACCTTATTATGTTTTTGGGCTTGGCGAAAGTGGAAAATTAGAAGTTCAAAAATTAATAAAATTCTTGAACTCAAATATATTAATGATGCTCCACTTTTGCCAAACCCATGGTAGTTAATAGCTGATATTTTATTTTTAAAATTTTAATTAGTAAAACTTTGTCTATACTTATAAATTTATTTCCCAATAGCTATTTCCACAGATTTAGCTGTGTCAAGGACAGTTTTTTCAAAAGGAATTGGTTTCCAGTCAAATGTATTCATTGTATGACTTATATCAGCTTCAATGGTGTTTCCAACGAATGGTAACATTCCCTTCATTTCATCATTAAATTTGGCAATAAATCTCAATAAGAATGTGGGTGCCAATCTGGTGCTAACCTTCTCATAACCATTTAATTTCAAAATTTCGGCAATTTCTTGAATTGCATAAGGCTTTTCTGATGTCACAATAAAACGCTTACCATTTGCTTTTTCATTTTCTAATGCCGCCACATGAATTTTTGCTACATCTCTTACATCAGACATCACCGAATAAGCTTTGGGTAACATAGGTACTTGTCCAGTAATTAGCTTTTTGAAAAAATCCATCGCTTCCGTAGCTAAATTCCCTGTCAGCGTTGGACCATAAATAGGTCCAGGATTTACGACCACTAACTCCAATTTATTTTCACCTATCTGATTTTTAATAAAATCCCAAGCATTTTTTTCAGCAAGTGTTTTACTTTTAAAGTAGGCAGTTACATTTTTTGCATTTATATCTGTCCAGCTATCTTGATTGATTTTTATTAAACCTTCTTTACCTCCTTGCATAGCTACTGTCGAAGAAGTAAGCACTAACCTTTTAATCCCTGCTTTTTTTGCAGCTTTCAATGCCCTTAATGTACCTTCAACTGCAGGTTTTATTAATTCGTTTTCGTCTTTAGGAACTTTTACCACAAATGGCGAAGCAATATGCAGTACAAAATCGCAACCTTCCATTGCTTTGTCCCAACCTTCATCTTTCATAAGGTCAAGTTCACAAAACTCTAAATTTCCCCTTGGGTCAATTTCTTTCTTTATGCCGTTTATTACTTCATTGGTTTTAGACAGACTCCTTACCGAACCTCTTACTGCATAGCCTTTTTTTAATAATTCGGCAGTACAATGTTGACCCACAAATCCCGTAATTCCAGTTACTAATACTTTTTTCATTTTTTGAAGTTTTTCATTTTAAAAATAACAACCCAAACTCAGCATTTGCCAAGCTTGGGTTGATTAATTTGGTTTAAGCCTACATCCCTGGTATAATTACCACTCTACCTACTTCAGATTGCAATTCGTTGATACGAAGGTTTTTGTAAGGTTGATACTCATCTGAGTTATACCACCCTTCGGCTGCCTCCATACTTGGAAATTGGAGTACTGCTGCCCAGTTTCCGTTCCAGTCTCCCTCTTTTACCATTGGTGCAGGGGTGCCAGCAATCATTTGCCCTCCGTGTCTGAGTAAAATTGGGATAGCGAATTGTGCATAGCGTTGATTCAACTCTTCAAGGCTATCTACTTTCATTTGAACCATAATGTAGGCAGGTTTTGTTACATTTACATTTTCAGGGCTTTTTTCTTGATTTTCCATTTTTATAATTTAGTTATTACTTTCGTTTTGAAAGCAAAACTAATTAATTACTTTTAAATTAAAAGTAAAAATGGTAAAATTAATTTCAAATCAAAAGTAAAATTAACGTTTAGGTAATATGGATTATAAATTTCGTTGCAATTGTCCCATAACATCTGCCCTTGATATTCTGGGAGATAAATGGATATTGGTTATCATTAAGCAAATGCTGATAGAAGACAAAAAAACCTTCAAAGATTTTATTGAAAGTGACGAGAGTATTGCTGCAAGTATTCTTGCTTCTAAACTAAAATGTTTGGAAGAATTAGAAATTATTACAAAGACACAGCTTCCAGACAATAAAAAAAGTAATATTTATTTGTTGACTGAAAAAGGATTGGCTTTAACACCTATTATTGTTGAACTGTCAATTTGGAGTGATGAAAATGTGAGGGAGCTAAATTCAATAATGAGAGAGAGTCCCGAAATAGCCATTATGAAAAGCGATAAAAATACTTTTATTCAGATGATAAAAGACAATTATAAAACAAAGACTGCAATTTTTTCCTGAGATTAACCATATTAATTATTTTGCTCAGTATGTCTTCTATGCTTGCCGCTAACTCGTAACTTATAACAGAACACTCGAAACCTTTTTGCTCCAAAAATTGTAAATAGAGTATAAATAATACGGATAGCTAAAGTGAAGATTTATTAGTCAATCGAAAATCGGTTAAACCGTAAATTGTACTTATTTACTCAAATTATAAAACAATGAATTGGAATACAATCACAGAAATTGAACAGTTACAAGCAATTAAAGAAGAATCATATAGTTACCCCGTTTTGATTTTGAAACACAGTACAACTTGTTCAATTTCAGGAACAGCGTTGAATCGCTTGGAAAGAAATTGGAATCAAGAAAAGGTAGGAGAATTGAAGCCGTATTATTTAGATTTACTACGTTACAGACCGATTTCTGCTGAAATTGCTACTTTTTTCAAAGTAGAACATCAATCTCCACAAGTATTAGTTATTCAAAATGGTGAATGTGTTTATGATGCTTCACATTTTGATATTTCTTTTGCAGAATTGCAAGGCGTTGTTGCCTAAAATTTAAGAGGAATGGAGTTAGGAAGAAGGAAAAAATGGGGTTAGTAGGAAAGGGGAAAGGAGGGATGATAAGATTTTACAGAAATATTTTTCTTTTTCCCATTCCTCCTAACTCCCGTTCTCCCTTCCTCCGCTGACTAAAGCCATTCAAAACTGATAACTTGTTCCAAATCAGGATGTAAACTTAGAGAAACAGGGCATTTATGAGCGGTATTTTCTAACTTTTGAATTTGCTCGGCAGAGAGTACAATATTTGTTTTGAGTTTTAAGTTTATTTCTAAACGAGCAACTCTACGTGGAGGCGTTTGTGACATAATCTTGGTAACATCTACTTCTGAGCCTGCCAATTCAATACCGTCACGTTGGGCAACAATTGCCATCGTTGTAAGCATACACGTACCCGTGGCAGTAGCTAATAAATCGGTAGGAGAGAAAGCTTCTCCTTTTCCCATATTGTCAGTTGGAGCATCAGTAATTAATTGATTTCCAGATTGTAAGTGAATTGATTCTGTGCGTAAGTCGCCCAAATAAGACGTTTTTACTGTTGGCATGACATTATTTGTTTATGTAATATTTTAGCCTAAATTAATACAAAATAGAAGCCGAATCCGTATTTTTATGAAAAATTAATCTCCTTAATGGAATAATTATCCCGTGAAAAAACTACTAACTATATCCATTATCATCTCGTTGACCTTAAT
The DNA here is from genome assembly GCA_013298805.1 of Cytophagales bacterium. GTDB lineage: Bacteria > Bacteroidota > Bacteroidia > Cytophagales > Spirosomataceae > Arcicella. The sequence goes on from JAAFIU010000183.1 coordinate 7,606, forward strand.
TCAGATTCATAGAATTAACGCTCAAAGGCGAAATACACCAACGAAAAATACCCCCAAAGAAGTGGTTGATGAAGACAATTTTAAATCAATTTTATCATTTGGACTCACCACCAATACCAACTCTGGACTTTTGGGTGGCATAGCGGCACGTAAAGAAATCGTTATAGATAATAATGCTTTGCACCGTCAATTCCATTATATTTGTCTTGAAGCCGTTAGTGTAAATCATTTACAAGAAAGTACCGCCAACGTTGGAGGAACAGGCGGAAGTTATGTTTATGGCAAACAAAATTATCTTTTTGCCATTCGCCCACAATATGGACGAGAGATAAATCTGTTCAAAAAATCATCAGAAGGTGGTGTTAATATCAATGGAATTTTGGCGGCAGGACCAACCATCGGTTTGTTAAAACCCTATTATGTACAAGTTTATTATGGAAGAGGAGTTACTCGTGACGAAATCTTCGACCCCAAAAAACACACGCCGAGTAATATTGCAGGTAGTGGAGGTTTGTTTGAAGGGCTTGGCGATGCTCAATTTATTCCAGGAGTTAATTTAAAAGCTGCACTTAATTTTGAATTAGATGCTTTTCGTCAGTCTAACATAAGTTTAGAAATAGGTTTTTTAGCCGAGGCATATACGCAAAAAGTAAATATCATGGCTTTTTCTGAAAATAGAAGTGTTTTCACTTCGGGATATTTGACTATATTTTTTGGAGGAAAGAAATAAACGGAAATTCAGTCAATAAGAATATTCTTTACCAAAACGTCAATAAAATGAAAACCAATTTCATTTTATTGACGTTTTTATTTTAATCAGTCTTAAATTTGTGCGATAATGAGGGGGTAGGTTTTAGGTCTTAGGTTTTAGGAGATAGTTTTCTCTAAAATCTAACCTCTAATACCTAACCACTAATACCTTAAATGAAATGATAGAATTACCAGTAATAACGCCAACTGCAACGAGACATAACAAGAAACCAGATTGGCTTCGTGTAAAATTGCCAATCGGGCAGGAATACGCTCGTGTACGTAATATTGTTGAAGAAAATAAATTACATACCATCTGTCAATCAGGCAATTGCCCAAATATGGGCGAATGTTGGGGAGCAGGTACGGCAACCTTTATGATTTTGGGAAATGTATGTACTCGTTCATGTTCTTTTTGTGCAGTAGCAACGGGTCGCCCGAATGAATATGATGTCGATGAGCCACGTCGTGTAGCTGAAGCCATCAAATTAATGGGTGTAAAACACGCCGTTTTAACTTCGGTAAACCGTGATGAACTGAAAGATAAAGGTGCTGAAATTTGGTATCAAACCGTTGTGCAGGTGAAGGCATTATCGCCAAGTACAACTATCGAAACATTAATTCCAGATACAAAAGGAAATTGGGATGCCCTTATTAGAATGATTGAAGGTGGTCAGGAAGTTGTTTCTCACAACATGGAAACCGTTGAAAGATTGTACAGAAATGTGCGTCCGCAAGCAAAATATGCTCGTAGTTTAGAGCAAATCAAACGTACTAAAGAATTCGGGAAACGTACCAAAACGGGCATTATGTTAGGTTTGG
>JAAFIU010000097.1 GCA_013298805.1 Cytophagales bacterium
ATAAAATCAAAACTTACAAAGGAAAAATTGTAACAGCTACGGTTAAGAAAAATATTGAATTAGCTATTCGTAAATTCTTTCAAGATAAAGGTTATTTGAATGTTAATATCAAAATTGCAGAAAAAACAGACACAGCACGTGGAAACAATGCCGTGATGAAAATTGACATCAATAAAGGTAACAAAGTAAAAATTTCTAAAATTGAATTTGAAGGTGTTTCTGAATTATCAGAGAAGGCAGTTCGTCGTAAATTGAAAAATACGAAGCAAAAAGCTTTTTATCGTCTTTTCAGCCCTTCAAAATATATTCCGAAAAAATTTGAAGAGGACAAGGGTAAATTGGTAGATTTCTACAACAAAAAAGGCTACCGTGATGCCCAAATTTTGATGGATTCAGTTTACAAAGACAGCGACAAAACGGTTAAAATCATCATGAAAATTGATGAAGGGAAACAATATCATTACCGTAATATTTATTGGGAAGGGAATTATATTTATCCAGATTCAGTGTTAACTGAGGTTTTAGGAATAAAAAAAGGAGACGTTTATAACGTTGAAGATTTAGACAAACGCTTAAACGGAAAGCCACAAGAAGACGTTAGTTCTGCCTACATGGATAATGGATATTTATTCTATCAGTGTGAACCCGTTGAAACTGCAGTAGCTGGAGATTCTATTGATGTTACTTTCAGAATTACAGAAGGGAAACAAGCAATAATTAATAAGATTATTCTTAACGGAAACACAAAAACCTCTGACCACGTAGTTATGCGTGAAATTAGAACTTTACCAGGTCAGAAATTTAGTAAATCAGCCATCATCCGTACTGTGCGTGAACTTTCAACCATTGGTTATTTTAACCCTGAAAAAATTTCGCCAAACCCAATTCCTAAAGCTGATGGAACAGTTGATATTGAATATAACGTAGAAGAAAAACCATCTGACCAAATTGAACTTTCTGGAGGTTGGGGTGGCTATATTGGTTTTGTAGGTACTTTAGGGGTAACTTTCAATAACTTCTCTGCTCGTAATATTGGAAACTTGGCAGCATGGAAACCACTTCCTTCGGGCGATGGACAAAAACTGTCAGTACGTTTCCAAGCAAACGGTTCATCATTTCAAAATTATTCATTGTCATTTACTGAACCGTGGTTAGGTGGTAAAAAACCAAATTCATTCTCAATAACACTAAGTAGAAGTATTTCATATCCTTATAAAATTCAACAGTATAACCAATTGAGCGGAAACTATGGTTCTGGTTTTGGTGGCAGTAGTTTATACGGTGGCGGTCTTGGCAGTTATGGTTCTTCTTATGGTTATGGCTACGGTTTAGGAACATCATCCCTTTCAGATAGTGCCTCAGCGGCTCAAGCAGATGCTCACTTTAATAGTACATCCTTATCATTTAGTTTGGGAAAACGCTTAAAATGGCCTGATGATTATTTCTCATTAAGTAACTCACTTTCATTTCAATTGATTGATGTTAAGAATCTACCATATTATGGTTATCCAGAAGGACAATCTGTTTCGGCGGCTTTTGTAACAAACTTTTCAAGAAATAGTATTGACAACCCAACCTTCCCACGTTCAGGTTCGAGTTTCTCTTTAACTGCATCGCTTACTCCTCCTTATTCATTATTTGGTGGCAACAATCTTAACTTGATTGAGTACCACAAATGGATGTTTGATGCCTCATGGTTTACCCCAATTACCAGTAAATTGGTATTCCACATGAGAACACACATGGGTTTCTTGGGTTCATATAGCCCAACAAAAGATATTACACGTTTCGAGCGTTTTGACTTAGGTGGTTCGGGTATGCAAACGGGTTATAATGTTATTAGCCGTGATATAATCGCCTTGCGTGGGTATAAAGACCGATCATTAGGTTCTCAAGGTTTAGTTCCGAGTGGCGGAGTTGCCTATAACAAATTTGTAATGGAAGTTCGCTATCCAGTATCGCTTAACCCGTCAGCAACCATTTTCTTATTGGGTTTTGCAGAAGGAGGAAACAATTTTGCTAATTATACAGAATATAATCCATTCAAATTATACAAATCAGCAGGTTTTGGAGCGAGAATCTTCATGCCAGCATTCGGTATGATTGGTATTGACTATGGTTTTGCTTTTGATAAAATCCCTGGAGTAACAGATGGAGGTCGTCAGGCATTTACCTTCTCAATCGGGCAGCAGATTAGATAGAGTGACTGAGTGATAAAAGTGATTGAATGGAATTCACTCAATTACAAGTTCACCAAATCACTCATTAAAAATTGTTAATCTTTTGTTAAAGAAATTGATTCTACAATAACCTAAATTACGATACGTTAATACAACAAATCAGCCTGATTTATCAGTATTTTACTATTAATTACTAACTGTAAATTATTAACTATTCCTTAAAGCCGTGAAAAAGAAGATATTTTTACTAATTTTACCATTCTTTTGCGTAGCACTCAATTTGAAGGCTCAGAAATTTGGTTATATTGATACAGAATATATTACTTCAAAAATGCCCGAGTATCAATCTGCACAGGCAGAAATTGAAAAACTCACGACCAAATGGATAAAAGAAGTATCCGATAAAAATGATGAAGTTGCAAAATTAGAAAAAACCTTTAGGGCAGAAGAAATTCTTTTGACCGAAGAAATGAAGCAACAACGTCAGAGAACAATTACTGAAAAAGAAAAAGAAGCTAAAGACCTTCAAAATAAAATTTTCGGTATTAATGGAGAGTTACTAAAAAAGAAGCAGGATATTATGAAACCTGTGCTTGACGAAGTAGCCAAAGCAGTTGAAAAAGTAGCAAGATTAAAAAAATTAGATTTTCTTTTCGATAAATCTTCTGATGGGCTGGCAATGCTTTATACAAATCCGATTCATGATTATACCGATTATGTAATGGAAGAATTAGGGATTTCGCCAGACCAAATTAAAGAAAAAGAACGAGAAGAAAACGACGCTAAAACCAGCGAAGATAATAAGGGAAGTGACGCAACCGAAAAACCAAAGTCAAATAGAAAAAATACAACAACCCTCAAAAAAGAGTAAAATCAACCAGAATAATAACAACAAAATGAGAAACAAATTTTTAATTGCTTTAATCGCATTCATTGGATTAGCCGTAGCTAACGCAAATGCACAACAAAAAATCGGTTACATTAGCTTAGACTACATCTTGGCACAAATGCCCGAAGCAAAACAAGTAGAGGCTGAATTGACAACTACAAAGACTCAATACGATAATATGTATCAGTCTAAAGTAAAGGATTTTCAAACGAAATTAGCTGATTATGAAAAAAACGGAGCTACAATGGCAGACGTTATCAAAGCTGATAAAGAAAAAGAATTACAAGCTTTACAATCTCAAATTGAAGAGTTCCGTCAGAATTCATCAACTTCTTTACAAAAGAAACAAGCTCAATTGTTACAACCTTTGTTAAAGAAAATTGAAGACAATATGCACGCAACTGCTAAAGAAAACGGTTTTGCATTTGTATTCAACTACGATGCAGGACAAGGAACAACTCCTATCGTTTTGCACGCACCAGAAGATGCGAACATTTCTGATTTAATCTTGAAGAGAATGGGTGTTACACCTAAGCCGTTAGCTCCTGCTGCTGCTACTCCAGCAACAACAACTCCAGCAACTGCTGCTCCAAAGAAATAGTAAAAAATATTTTCTATGAAAACGCCTTTCAAATTAGATTTGGAAGGCGTTTTTTTTTGAAATAGTAAGTTCTGATTGAAGGATTTGCCAATCAAATTTTAAAATGATAAATTACTAACTAAATAGGAATAGGGCTTCAGGTTTAGATTTTTTGACAAAGCAACCATCTCAATATCAATAAGTTTCATAAAACTTAATCGTTATGAACTGTAATTATATTTTTTAAAAAACATGGAAATTGAAGAAATTATTACCCACAAACGTGAAATAGAACGTGAATTATTAAGTCGTGAAGGAGTTATTGGCGTTGATATTGGATATAAATACAAAAATGGAAAACGGACTCGCCAAGTGGTAATTCGGGTATATGTTGCTCAAAAACACACAAACCTTGCGAAATCACACTTGATTCCGAAAAAGATAAGAGGTATAAAAACCGATGTAATTGAAGCACATCCATCTTTTCATGTAGATGATAATCCTTATACCCCTATCACGGGAGGAATAAGTTTTGGACAAAGTGAAAAGTTTAAATTTTTAGAACCCGATGGTACAGTAGCCTTAATTTCTGAACAAGGAACTTTAGGAGCAATTGTACGTGATAATTTGACGGAAAAACCAATGTTTTTGACCAATCACCATGTCACAAAAGTAATGATTTCTCAGACCGAAGAACGCAGTGGAAAAATAGGTGACATTTTCGACCAACCCAACTTGGTTGGTAACGATGGCAAACCATTCCCAAATGCTTCTATTGGGAAGTTATCTCGCTTTGCTATTAATCCAACCGTTGATGGAGCTGTAATAGAATATCAAAGTAACCGCCCATTCAGCGAAGAAATTAAGGATATTGGAAAAATTGCAGGAGTCGCAAAAGCTACTTTGGGTATGAAGGTTCGTAAGCGTGGACGAACTACCGAATTGACTTACGGAATCATTGACGGAATTGATGCTACAACCGCTATTCAAGGAACTGAAATCATGTTTCAGCACCAAATGGTAATTGTGCCTGATACATCCAAAAACACCGTTTTTAGCAATGCTGGAGACTCTGGTTCTGTTGTGATTAATGAGCAAAATAAAGTGGTAGGTTTACTTTTTGCGGGTGTGCCAGCCGTCGGAGGAACGCCACAAATGACATGGGCAAATCATATTGATAATGTATTGACGCAATTAAATGTGCATTTCAAAACGAATGATATTCCCACAACACCTACCAATACTTTTCCAATGGTTGCCACGACCAATTCACCAATTGACTTAAATGTACGGTCGGGGCCAGGTACAACTTTTGGTATTTTAAACAAGATAAAAACGGGTACAAAAGTTACCTTAACCGAACAAACCAGTATTTGGTTTAAGCTCAGTACAGGTGGATGGGTAAGCTCAGATTATTTGCTATTTACAACGCCACAGCGAAAAGGAATAACCAATTATGAAGGTGTAAATGTACGAGCAGGGGCAGGAACAAATTTTGCGAGTATTGAGAAATTAAAAATCAACACCCCAGTTACCATTTTTGAAGAAAAAGACACTTTTTATCGAATTGGAACGGGGCGTTGGGTCAAAAACTCATATATCACGCTAAATCGTTAGAGATTGGGACGAACTTCTGAATATTCAACTTTAAGGCTACCATCTGGATTTTTTCCAATAACAATATATTGATGTTTCGTATTTGAGAAAGTAGGAAAAGAAGGCAAAATTACAGCCCTATTTGCGGTACTATCTACAACAAAATCATCTGATAACGCTTCAATATCGGCAACCATTCCAGAACCTAATGAAACCACTTTGATACTTACTTCAGCAACTCCTGAACTAACTAAGCCTAAGTCTTTAGCGGCGGAATAAGAAAGGTCTAATAAACGAGATTTTGTATGAGGCCCTCGGTCATTGACACGGACTAATGTTTTTGCACCACTCCTTGGGTTAGTCACCTCCAATAAAGTTCCAAATGGATAAGTTCGATGAGCAGCAGTACGTTCTGAAGCACGGTATTTTTGACCGCTTGAAGTACGTCTTCCTTCAAACTTGTGAGCGTAATAAGACGCTTTCCCTGAGACAATTTTATCTTCGTTTGAAGGGTTGATTAATTTTAATACACTAATAAAAACAAAAGCAAATACACTTTTTAAAATCATAATAAATAAGCAACTTAACTCAATTTTTGTATTACATTATTGAAAATCAATAGTTTACAAATAAACACAGGAGTCTTATCACTTTTTAGTTAATAAAATAATTGGCTCATAAATTAACGAAAAAAGACATTAATCTATTGGGTATGGTTACTTTTAACTATAAATAGAAACACAAATTTAAGCAAAAAACTCGAAAAAGCCTAAAAGCTGGAATTTGCGACTAAGTGTAAATCAATGTGATAAGTTATTTGTTGAGAGTTTTTTTACGAGTAATTTTGAAGAATAGATTATAGACAACAAACAATGCAACAATACCAAGCCCTTCTTAAACATATCCTTGAAACTGGAACGCAAAAAACTGACCGTACTGGTACAGGTACAACTTCGGTTTTTGGTTATCAAATGCGATTTAATTTGAACGATGGTTTTCCGATGGTGACTACAAAAAAAGTCCATCTGAAATCAATTATCCATGAATTGCTCTGGTTCATCAATGGTGATACCAACATCAAATATTTGAAAGATAATGGCGTGGGCATTTGGGATGAATGGGCAAATGAAAATGGTGATTTAGGTCCAGTTTATGGAAAACAATGGAGAAGTTGGACAACGCACGACGGAAAAATTATTGACCAATTAAAAGAAGTTATCGAGACTTTGAAAAAAAGTCCTGACTCACGTCGTATTATCGTGAGTGCTTGGAATGTGGGGGAATTATCGCAAATGGCATTGATGCCTTGCCACGCTCTTTTTCAGTTTTATGTGGCAGATAATAAATTGTCGTGTCAATTATACCAGCGTTCGGCGGACGTATTTTTGGGTGTGCCTTTCAACATTGCCTCGTATGCACTCTTCACGATGATGATTGCTCAGGTTTGTGATTTAGAATTAGGAGATTTTATTTGGACGGGTGGCGATACGCATATTTATTCAAATCATTTTGAGCAAGTAAATACGCAACTTGCCCGTGAACCACGCCCCTTACCAACCATGAAAATAAATCCTGAAATAAAAGATATTTTTGGTTTTAAATACGAAGATTTTACTTTGGAAAACTATAATCCATATCCTGGAATTAAAGCTCCTGTGGCGGTATAGATAAAAGTAGTATCATTTTAAAAAGCCTATCAATTCTTTAGCCCAGATTTGATAGGCATTTTTATTGAGGTGAATTCCGTCTGCTTGGTAAAAATTATGATTGTTTTCAAGCAATAAATTCAAGTCTATAAAAGCGATTTCTTGTTGTTGGAAATAATCTTTCAGCAAAATATTCAACGCTGTGACTTTTGAATTTATCTCTTCATTATCCTCAATATTCACTACACAGCAAGGAATAATTTTAATGTTGTGCGCTTTGAGCGTTTCAATAATTTTCATGTAATTTTCAAAAACTCGTTGCACGGGTACTCCCGAAAGCAAATCATTTATTCCTCCATTCAGAATCACTAATTTGGGTTTACTATTAAGTTGCCCACGTTCGATATTCCATAAAATTTGTTGCGTAATTGCTCCGCCGAAAGCCTCATTTTTTACATCATCCCTACCCAATAAAATATTCCAGTTTTCTTGGGCAAGTAAAGAATCTCCGATGAGCAAAATATTGACCTCCTCAGCAGGAAAAAGCTCTGCTTGAATTTTATCTTTAAATTGAAAAATTACTGCCAAAAGACTGATATTTAAAAGAATAGAAAATGAAAATAGATATTTACGCATCATCTTTTAAAGAATTTCAAAATTATCGGCATCTAAAAATGCAGGGAATTTCGTTCTAAAATCTTCTAAATCATGCTTTGTTAGTACCTGCGTACAAATAGCTTCGGAATCAGTTTGGAAGAAAGTTTGATTGCCTTTATAATCAATAATGGCAGAATTTCCGTTGTAGTGCAAACCCATTCCGTCACCTCCAACTCGATTGACACCAATGCAGTAGCTCAAATTTTCAATAGCACGTGCCTGCAAAAGTGTATCCCAAACTTTTGAACGAACAGCAGGCCAATTAGCAACGTAGATTAGTAAATCGTAGGTGAGTTGCGAGTTGTGAGTTGTAAATTGTGAGTCAATGACATCAATATTTTCACTTTGTGCCTTTGTGTCTTCGTGGCTTTGTTCCTCAATAATTCCTTGTCTTGACCAAATGGGAAATCTTAAATCGTAGCAAATCAGCGGACATATTTTCCAGCCTTTCAATTCAACAATAAGGCGTTTTTCACCACCCGAAAAGTTATTATTCTCCCCTCCCATTCTAAATAAATGGCGTTTGTCGTAAGTTTCAAAACTTCCATCAGGACGCATCCAAATTAGTCGATTATAGCAATTTTGACCTTCTTTTACAATATAACTTCCTGTAACGACAGCTTTTGTATTTTTGGCTTGTTGCTTCATCCATTTGAAAGTCGTAAAATTCATAGGTTCAGCAACCGACTTTACATTCATTGTAAAACCCGTATTGAACATTTCTGGAAGAATTATTAAATCGGTTGGCGTGGCAATTTGGGCTATTTTTTCTTCCAAATTTGCCAAGTTTGCCGTTGGATTTTCCCAGTATAAATCCGTTTGAATAATAGTAACCGATAGGTCTTGCATAGTACAGGATATTAGTGTTCTGTAAAAATACTAAATTTCAAGAGTCTTCATTGATTTAACATTGAACAAAATCATTTATATCCAATCTCAATACTTAAATTATTCTAATTATGAAAAAACTATTCGGTTTACTGATTTTTACAGTCCTATTTTCGTTCAAACCAGACGAACATCCAAGTCTTGCAATTGGAGCGGCGGCTCCTAATTTTAATTTGAAGGGCGTGGATGGCAAAATGTACTCTTTACAATCATTTGCCAAAGCAAAGGTTTTAGCCATCGTTTTTACCTGCAATCACTGTCCAACCGCACAAGCGTATGAAGAAAGAATAAAAAAAATTGCGGCGGAATATAAATCTAATGGGTTACAAGTTGTGGCGATTTCTCCTAATGACCCAACCTCAGTTAGATTGGATGAAATGGGTTATACCGATTTGGGCGATACCTACGATGACATGAAAATAAGAGCTAAAAATGCCAGTTTTAATTTTCCTTATTTGTTTGATGGAGATACTGAAATCACTTCTAAAAAATATGGCCCAGTAGCAACTCCACATATTTTTATCTTCGACGAAAAAAGAATTCTTCGTTATTCTGGGCGAATTGACGACGTTGAAAAACCGACTGGAACACCTAAAAGTTTAGATGCCCGAAATGCTATTGAGGCGTTATTAGCAGGAAAAGCTGCTCCCGTTGAAAAAACAAAAACGTTTGGTTGCTCAATAAAATGGAAAGAAAAAGAAGTTTTGACCAATAATGAAAAAGAAAGCTGGGCAAAGGAACCCGTAGCTTTGGAAAGTATTGACGAAGATGGAATTAAAAAGCTATTGAAAAACGACTCAGGAAAATTACGTTTAATTAATGTTTGGGCAACTTGGTGTGGGCCTTGCGTAGCGGAAATCCCAGATTTTTTGAATATCAATAGAATGTATCGAAACCGTGACTTTGAATTGGTGACCATTAGTGCCGATAAACCCGATAAAAAAGAAAAGGCTTTGGCTACTTTGAAGCGTTTGCAGGCTTCAAGTAAAAACTATATTTTCAATTCGGATGACGCTTATAAATTGATTGAATTAATTGACCCTAAATGGCAAGGAGCGTTACCGTACACACTTTTAGTTGAGCCAAACGGCAAAATTATTTATCAAAAACAAGGAACAATTAATCCGATGAAAATGAAGACTATGATTGTAGAGAATCCTTCGGTTGGACGGTATTTTTAGTGAGTTGTGAGTTAAAAGAAAGGCGATTTTGGAAAACCTTAGTTCCCAAAATCGCCTTTCTCCTTTTTCTGAGTAAGCTATTACTTCGTAAACCCTTAACTCATAAAGGTTACGCACCCCGCTCAACTCATAAACCTTTAACTCATAAACCAATAACTCAAATCATCTCCGCCACTTTTCTTCCTGTTGCCATAGCAGCATTTAATGATGGATACGCCGTAGCATCTCCACATTGATATAAAATATCCGATAATTTTAAGTGGTTATCACCCATTGCTGAACTATCAAAGGTTGACAAAGCTTGCGGAATGTGGTACGTTTTTAAATGACTCCAATTATCCACTTCTTTTCCAAACCAACTGGTTAATTCTCGTTTGATATTTTTGGCTAATTCATTTTCATCGTATAATTCAAAACCTTGCGTAGAAACCGAAATCAGCGATTTTCCTTCGGGAGCATACGCAGGAGCAATGTCACTCGGTACGCACATATTGTGTACGAATGCGGCTCGGTTCGGATTCAAAACCAACATTGTTTCTTTCAAAGGCGAACGTTCAGCAGCAAAATACGTACAAGTAGTTGAATTGAATTTACGCTCAGACGTTTTTCCTAATAACTCATCCGCATGAAAACCATCGGTTGCCAAAATAATTTTTTCACCGTACAATTTGTCTCCGTTTTCTAAATAAACTCTATTTCCATCAATTTTAGCCACTTTTGTATTCAATTTCACCGTACCGATATACAGTTTTTGGGCAATTTGTTCGGCAATTTGTTGAATACCTTTTGCGGGAATAACGGCATCGCCTTCGTAAAATTTACCAAAAATATATTTGAAGAAATTGGAAGAAGTTGAAAGCTCATTTTCCAAGAAAACACCCCCAAAAAACGGTTTAAAAAACTGCTGAATCATGTTATCCGAAAAACCATAATCACGCAAATAATCAAGGGTTGATTTACCTTGATGCTCAAAAACCTCCTCTTGAATATTTTCGGTATCCATCACTAAACGTAAAACTCGCAATTTATCCGCCAATGAACCCACATTTGAAGTCAGAGAAGAAAAAATCGTTGAAGGTTCTTTAAAAGGATTCGCCATTACCGAAAAATCATTTTTCTGAATGTCTCTAATCATCGCCCCTGATTTAAACGCTTTCAAATCAAGTGATTCATAATCAAGCAATTGTTTCGCTTCTGGATAAGCCGTTAATAAAATTTGAAAGCCTCTATCTAATAAAAAACCTTCGTGTACATCCGTGCGAACTCGCCCGCCAATACTATCGGAAGCTTCTAAAATTAAAGATTGAATACCTCTATCTTTCAAATATTTTGCACAAGTCAAGCCTGCAATACCTGCACCAATAATAATTACCATATTTTCAATAATTGATTGTTCTCTAAGTTTAACGTTTCTCTTGGAAAAGAGTTTTGATTATGGAGGTTTTCTTTATCGTGAATTATGCCATTCCAAACTTTGCTTCATACGTTTTAATCCACTCATCAACAGTAATTTTTTGAGCAAGTTCTCCAATTAATTCATAGGGAATTTGGTCAAGTTTTTTGAATCGAATACAACTTTTACCAATATCTAATTTGGCTTTTGAATGTTTTGGATATTCCGTCGTAAACCATTCCATCAAGGATTTATTGGCATAAAGATTCATGTGATACAAAGCCACAAAATTCTTTTGGGAAGCAATATTGATGAAAGGCAAAGGAAGTTTTGGCGTACAGTGATAGCCTTTGGGATAAAGACTATGAGGCACAACGTAACCAATCATTCCATAACTCATTTCTTCTGTGAAACCTTCGGGTAAATTTTTAGAAAGAACTATTCTGAGTTTCTGGATAACCTCTTTTCGCTCTTCGGGAATTTGGTCAATGTATTCTTCTACGGTATCGACTTTTATTTGCATAGCTTGACAAGTTTATCATGCAATTTAAGAATTTTCATCGTCTCTTGTAAAAAATAAATCGGCTAAATATCTGAGCATTTTGCAGATATTTAGCCGATTTATTTTGAAAGTTGTTTAAACTTTCGCACTTATGGCAATTCTTGATTAAATTGAATCTTATCGTCTGGTCGAGTGACCCCGTCTGACTATCGTCTGACTACGTGTAAAGTTCTACGCAGTCAGACGATAGTCAGACGGGGTCACTAATTTTATTTTTTCCCTTTCACATATTTCTCTAACCACTCGTGTTGCTCCCAAAGCATGTGTAAAATATTTTCTTTGGCAGCATAACCGTGACTTTCGTAAGGCAATTGAATAAAACGAACCGTTCCGCCGTGACCTTTGATGGCATTATAAAGTCTTTCACTTTGAATTGGAAAAGTTCCAGGGTTATTATCCGCTTCTCCGTGAATCATCAACAAAGGCGTTTTGATTTGATTGGCATAACTAAACGGACTCATTTTGAAATACAAATCAGGAGCTTGCCAATAAGTACGTTCTTCATTTTGGAAGCCAAAAGGCGTTAAACTACGGTTATAAGCTCCACTGCGAGCAATTCCTGCTTTGAAAAGTTTTGTGTGAGCCACTAAATTTGCGGTCATAAACGCTCCGTAGCTATGTCCGCCTACACCAACACGAGTGCTATCACCCACGCCCATACTCGCAATTTTATTGATGGCCGCCTCCGCATTCCAAACTAATTGTTCAATAAAATTATCGTTTGGTTGTTTGTCGCCTTCACCCACAATTGGGAATTCAGTATTGTCCATCACGGCATAACCTTGCGTAGCCCAATAGATTGGCGAACCCCAGTTTACACGAACAAAAGTATATTTGCTACCTCTGATTTGTGCGGCATCGTTACTGCTTTTAAATTCTCTCGGATACGCCCACATAATCACTGGGAGTAAACCATCTTTTGCTTTATCGTAGCCTTTTGGCAAGTACAAATCAGCCGCTAAATCAACGCCGTCTTTACGTTTGTAAGTGATTTTTTCTTTGGTTATTCCTCTTAATTCTGGTTGAGGGTCGGCAAAATTGGTAAGTTGCTTCGTTGTATTATTGGCATGAAGAAAATAATTTGGCGTTTCATTTTGACTTTGTTTACTCGTTACAAAACTCAAATTATCGTAATCCAAAATATTAATCACCGATTCAAAATAAGGTTCTTCGCAACGCCACAAAGTTTTTGTTTCTTTCGTATCTAAGTTGAAAGAATTTAAAAATGGTAAATCTCCTTTCGGTGAAGAACCCGCTCCACGCATCAAAACAGTACGATTTGCTAATACTTTAACCGTATTTTTCCCAAATTTATTAGAAGCCGTAATGGGCGTTCCTGGGTCATTGTATGCGTCATCCGTACTGCGGTCAATCAACAGTTTTAGTTCATTTTTGGCAATATCCAATTTGCTCAATTTTTGCTGATGCTTCACTCTTGAATACTCACTAATCAACATTTCATTTTCACTCAATGGAGAAATATTTCCCATTCTCATCGGCGTTTTTGTTAGTACCGTAGCATTAGCCGTAAAAGGTGCTGGCAAAATATAAGCCGCATCATGAAACTCCACTTTCTTCTTGATTAATCCACTATCCAAAGGTTCAATCCACGAAAGCGTACTTGGCAAAGTATTCACCCAATTATGCCCTCGTGGAGCGTTCAGAACGTTATCGTAACCCGTCGGAGCTAATTCATTACTTGGCAATTTAGCAACTGTTTTAACTAATTTCCCATCAACATCGGTTACTAAGATTGTTGAGTTAAATCCATTAACCGTAACTAAATAACTGTATGGTTTATCAATTCTTTCCACTAAAAAATACTTTTTATCGGGCGATAGCGTCACATCTCCGTAAATCTGTGGCGTTCCAATTTTTGTTTCTACACCATTAGTATTTTTAACTAACTGAGTAGTGGTATAAAATTCAAATAATTGCTCGTCGTAAGGCGATTTGATTAAATCTTGATAGGTTGGGCTGGCAGCCACTTTTCCTAAATTTTGCTGAACAACTGGTCCTTTGGGAGCTAAAGGCTTTTTAGGTGCATCGCTCGTAGGTTTTAAAATGGCATTATAAATAACCGTATTGTTATCAGACCAAGCAATTTCGTTAATGACTACATTTAACGGAGTTTTATTCGTTTTAGTAGCTTTTTTTGTCTTTAGGTCGATGATATACAAGTCCACGCCGTCATTATTGGTTTGGGTAAAAGCAATTTTATCATCATTCGGACTCCATTGAAAATTTCCTGCTCTTAAATTGGCAGGTAAACCTACAATTGGAGAATCTTTCCCTGTCTTGATTTCTTTCAAAGACAAACCTATTCCATAAGTAGAACGACTTGGAGCAAAGTTATTAGGGTTAATTCTCAAACCTGCAATGCGTAATTCGGGTTGAGCTAATTCTTCCACCGTAGGCATGGCACTACGTTCAATGATAAGCATAAAATCGCCTTTTTCATTGATACTTACACTGGGTGAAGGCTTAGCATTTGCCAAATTAAGAATAGCAGTTGGGGGCGTTTTGTATTCAATGGCATCTTGGGCATTGACTTGAAAACAAAAAAGAATGGCAACTAAAAAGTAAAATGATTTCATTTTGGTTGGTTTTATTTTGTGATGAATATTTTTTTAGACCGACACTTTTATAAGTTTGAATACTTTAAATACATCGGGTATTGCTAAGTTATTCTTAATCAGATATTTATAAAGTCTTTTCCCATGCGTAAAAAGGTTTAGCGTATCTTTTTGAAC
>JAAFIU010000209.1 GCA_013298805.1 Cytophagales bacterium
GCTTCTCCACATTCAGCGGGTGATGCACAACGTTTGAATGAACCGTCTTCCTGCATTTCGTAGGCATTTACATTGTCTTTAAAATTCCAATAAAGAATATGAATGGCTTGTTGCTTTACTTGTTGAGCGTGAATTTCAAAAAGTGATTCAATTCTACGGTCAAAACTACGAACCATAATATCTGCCGAACCACCATAAACTTTTGGTTGATTGTTGTTATGAAAATAATAAATACGAGTATGTTCCAAGAAATCTCCAACCAACGACCGTACCGTAATATTATCCGAAAGTCCCTTTCGTTGTGGACGCAAACAGCAAATACCACGAACAATTAACTTGACAGGAACGCCCGCTTGAGAGGCTTTGTACAATTCATCAATCGTAATCTTGTCTTGTAATGAATTTATTTTCAGGCAGATACCGCTTGGTTTTCCTGCCCGTGCATTATTAGCTTCATTGCGTATCATTTCTACTAAACGATTACGCATATCTCTCGGAGCGGTAATTAAACGCTCGTAAGAATGAGGTTGAGAATGCCCTGTGATTACATTAAAAAACTCTGAAATATCTCTCGTTAAAACCTCATCAGTCGTCAAAAGTCCAATATCGGTATAAAGTTTTGCAGTATCTTCATTATAATTTCCAGACGATAAATGAGCGTAACTTCTCACTCTATCTCCTTCATTTCTAATAACTTGTAGTAGTTTTGTATGTGTTTTTAATCCTGGGATTCCATAAATTACAAAGCAACCTGCTTTTGATAATCTTTGGGCTTCACGGATGTTATTTTCTTCGTCGAAACGTGCTTTTACTTCAAATAATACCGAAACGTGCTTGCCATTTTCAGCCGCATGAAGGAGTGCATCCGCAATACGAGAATTCTTAGAAATTCGGTATAACGTAATTTTAATGGCTAAAACTTGCGGGTCTTCGGCTGCTTGTTCCAATAGTTGAAGCACAGGTTCAAAATTATTGAAAGGATGATGCAACAAGATATCGCCTGCTCGCATCGTCTCAAAAATATCTTCTGGCGTTTGGGTACTTAGCCCTAATGCTGGTACGGGAGAACGTTGAATCGCTTGTTTACTCTTAAATTCTGGATGTTTGATAATTTGCCAAAAAGCCGTAAAATCCAAGAGGTTATCACTAAAAAATATACCATTTTTCTCTAACTTCCAACGTTTAAGCATTACTTCCAACATCCATTCAGAACAACCCGATTCCATTTCCACACGAGTTACTCTGCCCAAGCGACGGTCTTTGATTTTTTTTCTGATTTCATCAATAAAATCTGTTTCCGAATCTTCGTGTTCGACTACATCAAAGTCTCCATTTCGGGTAAGTCTGAACAGAGAAACAGCTTCAATCTCAACATTTTTGTACAGTTTCCAGATTTCATGACGGATAATATCTTCAATCGGCACGAATAGCGTTTCGTCCTCTCGCTCGAAGATAAAAAAGCGTTTTAAATTTTGTGGGATTTGAACGAAACTAATTTTTCTATTTTCATTTTTATCATTATCACTACGTTCATTTTCACTTTTTGTCACCACACCAAAAATCAAAGTTTTTGCCAATAAACTCGGAAAAGAGTGCGTATGGTCAAAAACCATTGGGGTTAGCATTGGGTAGATTGTACGATTGAAATACTCGAGAATTTGCTCAGTTTCTTCATTGTTTAAATCTGAAATTTTTACAATTCTGAACCCATTATCCACACACTGCGGGCTGATTTCTTCTTGGTATAGCCTTTGAGTCTCTTCTGCAAATGCTTGAGTAGCAGCCATTAATGTTTTTTTGAAAGGTATTTCTCGCAAGCCAGAATAGTCAGTACGTTCCTTCCCAAAATCAATGTAGTTATAGAGTGAACCAACTCTGATTGAAAAGAATTCATCAAGATTGGATGCTGTGATGGCTAAAAATTTCAGTCGGTCAAATATATTTCTTCGTGTATCTCGTGCTTGGTCAAGTACACGCTCGTCAAATTTTAACCAGCTTAAATCACGACTAATATAATCGGATTTCCCAATTACGTCATACGACTTGTTTATCACTTTTTCAAGACGACGTTTCTCTTCTGGTGTTTGCTTAGTATTCATAAAATTATTTAAAAAAGAAAAAAGATTCCCCACAAGAGAATCTTTTGCTCTACTGCGTTTAGTATATTTTGGAATCATTCCACTCATAGCCTACAAATTTACAAGATAATCTACGATGTTACATTAAATTTCAGATTAAGAAATTGTTTATATTTTTGGGTATAAATTTATGGAATTTCAAGGAATAATTCTAAATGGGATTTATTTTTCTATCCTTTCAACTTCCGTTTTGACTAAATCATTAATATATCCTTCTAATTTTTTCAGACTTTCAGGTGCGTGATAATAGTCCATTATCTTTTTGGTTTTCCCTTGGTCAGTAAATGAAATATAAGTGGTTGGGAAGTCTGATACTTGAGCCGTATATTGATTTTGTAAGCTAAAAAAGTGGGCATTTCTAAATTGCTCTGTTAGCTTCTCGACTGTTCCTTTTGATAATTTTTTAGATAAAAATCCTTCTTTGGCTACATATTTGATACCTTCATAAACAAGACTGTCATTTTCAAAAATAGAAACCTTGTATGAAGGGCAAGTTCCGTAACAAGGGGTGATTTCTAAATAAAAAACCTGTTTTGCTGTGCTTTCTTGTAAACTGTGGATATTGACTTTTTGTGAACTTCTGCACGCATCCATTCCCGAAAGACACATTAATAATATTAGGGCTTGAATTCTCATAAATTTTTATTATTTTAACGATTGATTCGATAAAAAAAGTATTTAAAACCCTTAATGTAAGGTTATTTAAGCATTATATTAGGTGAAAAGCTCATGGTAAACAAAAAAATTCGTTATTTTGTCATTTATTAATGGCTATTATCTAAAAAAATGAATATAAAAAAGCTCACAGACGAACAATTAGTAGCACTTTTTATTGACACACAGAAGAATGCTTATTTTGAACAACTTTATGATAGGTATTCAGATAAGGTGTATCGGAAGTGCTTATCGTTTGTAAAAGACGATGCCAAAGCAGAAGACTTTACGCATGATATTTTTCTGAAATTAGTCCTCAATCTTTCATCATACAAAGAGACTGCCAAGTTTTCTACGTGGTTGTATTCAATTACCTATAATTATTGTATTGACCAAACTCGTATTTCCAAAAAATATTCTGAGGTAGGTTTGGATGATAATTTTGATGCTCCAGATGATGATGATGATGCCGAAATGGCAGAATTGGAGGCTCAACGTTTGAATAAAGCCATGCAACATATTTTACCAGAAGAGAAGTCAATTCTGATGATGAAATATCAAGATGATTTGAGTATTAGAGAGATTTCTGAATCGTTAGATATTTCTGAAAGTGCCGTGAAAATGAGGTTGTTACGTGCTAAAGAAAAGTTACGTAAGGTTTACCTCGAAGGTGTATTGTTCTGGGGCGTTTTTATTGCCAAATTAGTGAGTTTATTTCTTAGAAATGATTAATATTTAATATTCCTTCGTTTATAATATTCGTTTATAATAATCAATACAAATGACAGAAAATACAAATCCCTTTAAGCTATTAGACTCTGAGGGCAAAGTCCCAGAAAGTTTAAAGAAAGCATTGGTTTCAGAAATTGATACGATAAGAAACGCTTCAACACTCGTAGATTTGTTTGTAGGCAATTTTATCAATACACTTTCTGCTTCATTTGTAGGAAATAACAATGAGGAACAGCAATGTTAAAATATTAAAAATGGCTAACGCCACATAAATAAAATTATTCACATCAATTTTTTCTTAACTAATTACTGCTAAATCATGCCAAATATTCAAGATATTCTGATCGATACCTTCCGAAAACTCTTAGAACAACTTACAGGTTTTGTCCCTAAACTAATTGGAGCAATTATTTTGCTCTTTGTTGGTAAAATAGTTGCACAACTCATTACCAAATTATTGCAAAAAGCACTTGAAAAATCAGGTTTTGATAAATTAGGAGAAAAACTTAATGAAATTGACGTGATTAAGCGTTTTGGAGAGCTTAAATTGAGTATTATTATCTCAAAAATTCTCTATTATTTCATTCTTTTGGTTTTCATTACGGCTGCAACAGAAACCTTGGGGATGAAAGTTCTCACAGATATGGTGGCATCATTGGTGAATTTAATCCCCAAATTGATAGCTGCTGCCATTATGCTTTTTGCAGGAATTATGATAGCGGATGCTTTGAAAAATGCGGTTATCAATGTTTCAAAATCCTTAAAAATTGATTCAGGGAAGTTATTGGGAAATATTGTATTTTTCTTTTTCTTGGTAATTGCAACCATTGCCGCATTGAAACAAGCGGGCATTGAAACCAGTTTGTTAGAGTCAAGTTTTAATCTAATTATTGGGGGAGTTATTTTTGCCTTTGCAGTAGGTTATGGTATGGCTTCTCGTGATGTTTTAGCCAATATTTTGTCCAGTTTTTATACTAAAAATAAGTTTAAGGAAGGACAAATAATTGCGATTAATGATGTGAAAGGAGAGATATTATCAATGGATACCACTTCCATTACTCTACAAACTGGCGAAACACAATCTGTTTTTCCATTGAGCACTTTACAAACTCAAAAAATTGAACTTTTTTAACAAAATATTCTTCATAAAAATAGTTTTTCGTTACTTCCAACTCCAAAACTCGTATCAAGATAAAAAGATAGATATGTGATAGCAATTGATATTCAGCAGAAATCAATTGCTATCATAAATAGATACGGTACCTATTCAAAGTTGTTACAGGTCAAAATTAGCAACTCAAACAATTCTCAAAGTACATTATTTTAACGGACAAATTTATTAAAATCACAGCAAGGGATAGTTATGTTCATTTGGTTTGTAATTCCTTGCATTAAAATTCATCTTATGAAAAAGCAAACATTATTATTTGTTGCTATTGCCTTATTATTTACATCAAATTTATTCGCTCAGGAAGCAAAAAAAGACACTTCATATTGGAAGAAATCTTCTCAATTTGGAGCAAATTTTAGCAATTCAGGTTTCAGCAATTGGTCTGCAGGGGGGCAAAATACAGTTGGACTCAACGTGTTTTTCAATACCAAAGGCGAATATGCCAAAGAAAAAACTACGTGGGTGAATGATTTGCAATTACAATATGGAATAGTAAGTATTGGAAATACAGGTGTGAAAAAAAGTATTGACCGCCTATTTTTTGATACCAAGGTTGGGCATAAATTATCAGCGACTTGGGCATTGGTTGGTGGTGCAAACTTTCAAACACAATTTACTGCGGGTTATAAATATGGTGCAACATCAGATAAAGATGTAAAAATCTCTAACCTTTTTGCTCCAGCTTTTATCACTGAATATGTGGGTTTAGAATGGAAGCCAAAGCCTTTTTTTAACATAGTATTTGCTCCAGGTGCATTGCGTCAAACCATTGTTTCTGATGATGATGTGCGTTCAAAAGATGCAAATGGAATGCTGCAATCAGCTTACGGTGTAGCCCCAGGAAAAACCGTACAAAGTGACATTGGTATCATGCAAATTGTTGCGAACTTTGATAAAGATGTTGCTAAAAATGTAAATTTGAAATTGCGTTATCAAATGTATGTGAATGCTAATCGTATTGAACACATTGATAATCGTTTAGATGCAAAATTGGCAGCAAAAATTAATAAATATTTAAGTGCAACGGCTGATGTCATAGTTTTATACTACGATAATCAAAGTACACAAATTCAAACAGCACATAATTTAGGGCTTGGTCTGCTTTATACTTTCTAATATTTTTTACGATAAAAATCTTTAATTTTTCACATAATCCCCAACACAAGCTATGTTAAACGAATTCAAAAAATTTATTGCTCAAGGAAACGTCCTTGATTTGGCTGTTGCAGTCATCATTGGTGGTGCTTTCGGTAAAATAATAAGTTCATTAGTTGATGACATCATTATGCCAGTAGTTGGTGTTCTTATTGGTGGGCACGACTTTTCAAAGTTAGTACTTCAAGTAGGAGATGCTACTATCAAGTACGGTAATTTCATTCAAATGGTAGTGCAGTTCTTGATTATTGCTTGGGTTATTTTCATGATTGTGAAAGGGGCTAACAAAGCAGGTTTTACGGATAAGAAGACTGACGAAAAAGCATAATTGAAAATTTTTGAAGAAATGACCAATTGACTATGTAGAATTAGTGTATCCCGAAAGTAACCCTTTCGGGATTTTTTTTTCCAAAAACAAAAATCCCCACCAGAGGCAGGGATTTTGTGTATTAACCTTTTCTAAAAATTCACACAAAAGTGCAAATGACTTTGTAAATAGACTGTTTATTTACTTAATGTTTTTTGCATCAAAAAATCAGTTTGGGCATCGTCTCCGAGTTGGAAGATATGCGTCCCGAATACCTCAAACCCCCATTTTCGATAAAATGCAATAGCTTTCGGATTATGCTCCCACACGCCCAGCCATAGACTTTCGTAATTATTCTCAATGGCAGTATCAACGCAACCTTGCATCAGTAACGCCCCCAATTTCTGCCCGTGATATTGTTTGGTAATATAAATACGTTCAATTTCTAAAGCCTTTGGATTGGGGTTTTCTACTGAGTTGACTCGCAATTTTGAATATCCAATCACTTCGTCTTCTAATTCAACGAGCAGAAATATAGTTTGTGGAGTTGAGAGTTCATCTAAAATTTGCTTTTCGTTAAATTTTTCATCGAGATATTTTTGCAAATTTTCAGGTGTATTTTCCTTTTCGTAGGTTTCAACAAAGGTTTTAGCCCCGATTTCACATAGTGAATTAATATCGGCAATGTTCGCTTTACGTATATGGTAGTTTTTGCTCATTTGTGTACAAAAGAATAAAATTCTATTTATAATAAAAAATACTTAATTTGCATTAATTAATAACAAATAAGCATTAAATGGAATTTCGTCAATTACAAAATTTTATGTGCGTTGCTTCTGAGTTGCATTTCTCAAAAGCAGCCGAGAAATTATTTATAGCACAACCTGCACTGAGCAGGCAGATACAACAATTGGAAGAAAATTTAGGGGTATTACTTTTTGAACGAGATAAACGTAACGTAAAACTGACCCCCGCTGGCGAATATTTACGTGATGAAGCCTCTCAGGTTTTATCTCAATTAGAAAATATTAATAAAAGAACCCAATTAATTCATAAAGGTGAAGAGGGAGAAATCAGGCTTGGTTATCCAGGGTCGGCGGTTTATTCTGTCATTCCGTCTCTTTTATCAAATTTGCAGTTACATTATCCTAATATTAAATCAAAACTATCGGAGGTTTTAGAAGATGATTTATTCGGAAACCTGAAAAATTATCAGCTTGATGTGGGCTTTATTCGTGAACCATTTTCGGATAAACAAATTGCCAGTAAGGTTATTTTTGAAGAATGTTTTTCGTTGGTAGTCCCTGATAATCATAGGATTACACCTGACAATTTTGAAAATCTTCGACAAGTGAAAGATGAGCCATTTATTCTTCCCCCTCGTCATACAGGTTCGGTGTATTACGATATGCTCGTGCGGATGTGCGAGCGAGAAGGCTTCGTACCGAATGTAGTACACGAGTCTAATTATGGAGCAACCATTTTACGTTTGGTGGAACATAATTTGGGTGTATCTTTAATGCCAATTTCATATCGTTTTAGTTCAGCCATGCGTTTGAATTTTATAGAATTAACCAATATTCCAGAACGAACCCATCTTTCAATGGCTTGGCGGAAAGATGATACCAACCCTGTTTTGCAGAATTTCCTCAAAGTGTCTGAGCTGGTAACATTTAATTCTTAATTTACTTCATCAAAGCGGATAAACTATTTTTGTAAACATCAATAACTAACAAAACTCATTATCTTTGAGTAATTATTTTAAAACGGTCTGAAACATAATGGAAGCAAT
>JAAFIU010000123.1 GCA_013298805.1 Cytophagales bacterium
GCTTTTTGACGAAGCCAAGCAGCATTTTTAGATTTATTCTTTTCGTTTAAACCAAAACCGCAATGTTCTTGAGCAAAACTTAAAGATGATATAAGTAAGAAAATCAGTACAAATAGTTTTTTCATATTTTCAATTACAACAGAACTTCAAATTTTAAATCACTTAGGGATTTGGGTAATTAATGAGTTGCTTTTTCTGCCTCAGATTTCTCATAAGCCATAATAATATCACGTACCAAACGGTGACGAACCACATCTTTTCCATCCAATTCTACAAATTCTATCCCTTTGATACCTCCCAAAATTCGGCTTGCTTCTGCCAATCCCGACTTGACTTTGGTTGGTAAGTCTATTTGTGTTTTATCGCCAGTAATAATCACCTTTGATTGAATTCCCATACGAGTCAAAAACATTTTCATTTGCATTGGAGTGGTATTTTGGGCTTCGTCCAATAAAATAAACGCATTATTTAGGGTTCTACCACGCATATATGCCAAAGGAGCAATTTCAATAACCCGATTTTCAATGAAATATTTTAATTTTTCGGGTTGAATCATATCGTCCAAAGCATCATAAATTGGGCGTAAATATGGGTCAATCTTTTCCTTTAAATCTCCTGGTAAAAAACCTAAATTTTCTCCTGCTTCTACGGCTGGGCGAGTGATAATTATTTTCTTGACTTCTTTATTTTTTAGTGCCTTTACTGCAATTGCTACGGCTGTGTAAGTCTTACCAGTACCTGCTGGTCCAATGGCAAAAACAATGTCATTTTTAGCCGCCGCTTCAACCATTTTTTGTTGATTTGGCGTTTTTACTTTGATAACGACACCTTTTGTCCCATATAATAATACGTCCTCTTCCTCCTTCAAATGCACTTTCGGTTCTTCTTCGGGATGCTTTTCGAGGGTTAAATAAGAACGCACTTGTTCAATCGTAATTTTTCCGTATTTCTGAAAATGTTGAACTAAGGAATCGAGGATTTCATTAATCCTTACAATTTCTGGTAATGAACCTCTAATGGTAATTTCGTTACCCCTTGAAATAATCTTGCTTTGGGGAAATGCAGCAGCAACTTCTTTGATATTACTGTTTTCTACGCCAAGAAAGCCAACTAACTCAACGTCTTCTAAGGTTATAATTTTTTCAGTCAAAATTTGATATTTTAATAGCTGGAAACACTTGTTATCAGCAGTACACGATTGTTTTTTTTGTAAAACGAATAAAATGCCATTATAATTTGATACATAAGCATTTATTCATTTTATAAATCTACTAAAAAAAGGCTTCCAATGTTTTAGAAATACAAGATAAAAATATTCTGTATTGCTTTAGCTTTGAAAATCAATTGATTGGCATAGACGCAATATTTTTCCAATCGGAAATCTGAATTTATTTTTGTAAAATTGTATAAAAAACTGCTTCTGATTATAAGCTAAATTCAATGGAACAAGTAAATCAAAATAATAATAATTTCAAAAAAAATGGGACTTTCGCTGGTGGACGAATTACGGCACAGAACCGTTGGCTTGATACTGGTTTAGGAAAAATTCCACCACAAGCAACTGACTTAGAGGAGGCTGTATTAGGTGCATTGATGTTGGAAAGAGATGCGTTAACCGATGTTATTGACATTTTAAAAGTTGAATCTTTCTACAAAGAAGCCCATCAACGAATTTATGGTGCTATTACCCAACTTTTTGCGAATTCAGAACCTGTTGACCTCTTAACTGTTAAAAATCAATTAGTAACAACTGGCGAACTTGAAATGGCTGGGGGTATTCAATATTTAGCTGAATTGACTCAAAGAGTAAACTCAGCGGCAAATATAGAATTTCATGCTCGTATCGTTGTTGAACATTCTTTAAAAAGACAACTTATACATGTTTCTGCCGAAATCCAAAAAATGGCTTATGAAGACACAACCGATGTTTTTATGCTTTTGGATAAAATTGAACAAGAATTATTTAGAATATCCGAAGCCAATATTCGTAAAAATTATGCTGATATGGGGCAAATTATGCGTCAGGCTTTGGTAGAATTAGAATTAAAGAAAGACCAAAAAGAAGGCTTAACGGGTGTTCCGACGGGTTTTACCGCTTTGGATAGAGTAACATCTGGTTTTCAGAAAACAGAATTAATAATTATTGCGGCTCGGCCAGGGATGGGAAAAACAGCAATGATTCTCTCTGCTTGCAGAAATGCGGCGGTTGACCATGGGCAAGCGGTTGCGTTCTTTTCTCTTGAAATGTCCTCGGTTCAATTGGTGAATCGTTTGATTTCTGCGGAAGCTGAATTAGAATCTGATAAATTAAGAAAAGGAAATTTACTACCCCATGAATGGGCACAACTTCATGCAAAAATTGGCAAATTAACTAATGCACCCATTTTTATTGATGATACTCCTGCCCTCTCAATATTGGAATTAAGAGCAAAAGCAAGACGCTTGAAGGCTCAACATGATGTCCAAATGATTGTGATTGACTACCTTCAATTAATGTCGGGAGATTCAGGTGGGAAAGGCACTGGTAATCGTGAGCAAGAAATTGCCAATATTTCACGTTCATTGAAACAGTTAGCAAAAGAATTAGATGTACCCGTAATTGCCCTTTCACAGTTGAGTAGAGCCGTTGAAACTCGTGGTGGTGACAAGAAACCACAGCTTTCGGATTTACGTGAATCTGGGTCAATTGAGCAAGATGCCGATATGGTAATGTTCATCTACCGACCTGAATATTACGGAATCACACAAGATGAAGCAGGAAATTCAGTAACTGGAATGGGTGAATTGATTATTGCTAAAAACCGTGCGGGTTCGTTAGACACAGTACAATTAAGATTTATTGGTAAATACACAAAATATTGTGATTTGGACTCAACTGATTATAGTGGAGGTGGTTATGGTGATGCGCTACAATCTTTCGCTCAGGTTGAAGATACTGCAAGCACCTTTGAAGGTGGAGCAAAAACAATGGGAAGTAGAATAAACAATCTACCGCCACCATCTGCCCAAAATCCATTTGGTAGCACTGCACCGAATCAAGATGTACCTTTTTAAGAAGGATGATGTTAGGTTTAAGTTGTTAGATATGTTGAAACTAATGTTTGAAAAACTTTAATTTGACTGGTTATTAGCGGTTTGACTATCGTCTGACTGAGACTAATTATTCGGTCAGACGATAGTCAGACCGCTAATATAGAATACTGTTTCCTTAAACGGTTTAAAACAAAAAGGCAAATCTTTCGATTTGCCTTTTTGTTTTATCTTGGATTTAATTTGAAACTAATTGTTCCCGTTGAAATATCAGGTTTATCTCCACCTGATGTCGGTTTAAATTTTGTGCGTTGAACAGCTCTTTTATATTGCTGTGCAACTGCTGGACTTACGGTACTTTCAATTTGTTGAACATCAACAACATCACCATCTGAATCAACTTTTATTTTAAATCTAATAATTCCAGTTTCGTCTGAGTCATCACTAACTGCAGGCTTGCTTGTCCACGTCCAGCCAGTCATACTTAAAGAACTTCCACCACCAGTTTTACCGCCTGTTCCGCCATTTCCATCACCAACAGGTCTTTTTTCATAAGTTCCACCTTTTACTACATTTCCATCGGGTTGTCCTTGATTACCTCTTCCTCCACCTTCTCCATCTGCTGCACCTCCAGGGTTTGGATTTGAACCCGTTGTTCCATTTGAATTTGACTTTCCTTTTTTAGTTGGAAACAAACCATCTGAATTAACTTTTGGTTCTGGAGTTGGTTTAGCAACTGGTGGGGCTTCCACTGGTTTTGGGGCAGGTTTAGGCGTAACTTTCGCAGGAGGCGTTTCTTTTACAACCACTGGACTCTTTACCTTACTTGCTACAACAGGAGTTTCCTTAACGGGTTTTGGCTTAACTGGTTTCGCTTTTATAACCTCTGGTACTACCACAGGTTTATTAACAACCTTCGTTACTTCTTTTGTTTCGGCAGGTTTAGAGTCCACTTCGTTTTTGAGTGGACTTGCATGATTTTTTGTAAAAACATTTCCGCTACCTTTCTTGTCAGTACCAAAATTCACTACAAAACCTCCACCTCCTGCAATTTCTTCTTTTTTATTTTCAGATGCCGTCCAGATGGTGACATACCAAAAGAGGAACAACATTATTGCATTGAAAGTAAAAGTGGTAAAAAAAGCAATTTGTCTATTTTTACTTTCTTCGGCTTCTAAATTGTGAGGATTCATAGAAATAAGGATTATCAATTTTATCAGCTAATGCGAAAAACTATTTCTTGTAAATCCAAGTAGATTGATTAATCGCATTCTTAACTTTAATCGCTTCTGAATCTGCATCAGATTCATTTGTAAATCCACCAGCAGATACTTTAATTAATTTTTCGTGATGTTTTGGAAAAAGAATTAAAGCATCTTCAAATCCTTTATTTTTTAAAGTATTTAAAAGCTTTTCTGCATTTTTCTTACTGCCAAAACTCCCAGTTATGATAAAAAAACGTTTTTCAGCTTCAATTATTACTTTTTTAGTTTCTGTAATTGGTGCTAAAATAGGTTCTACTGTAACTTTTTCAGTAATCATAACTTCGGATTTTGGTTTACTGATTTCCGAATTTCCAACAGTTGGAGTGGCTATTTTTACTGTAATACTTTGAGATTGAAATGGATTTAACGAGCTTAAATTTGCTTTTGGATTATCGAACAAATAAACGGCAGAAAATATAATTGCACTTCCAAATAAGCCATAAATTACGGGTAATACACGGCTGAATTTTCCTTTTTTTCTAATGGTTAATACTTCATCATCCATCACTTCAGCCATCGGTTCTCTATCTTTTGAAGCAAAAACTTGCTGCATGGTAGAATTTGAAGCAGGGCTTGGCGTATGAACAACCTGTAATTCTTGTTTTGAGCTATCTGCTTTTTTCAAGAATACACTTTCCATTCCAAAACTTTCACTAAAAAAATTATTGGAATCTTTTGGTTGAAATTGAATTTTATTTTCCTCATTTTGACTAAATGTTCCTAAGCCATTAATGATGTAATTTTTATTAGCACTTATATGAGTTTTAGTTTCCTCAACGAAAGCCTTAATTTTCAGATTGGCTTGTTCTCGGGAAATATTTTCTTCGTTAGCGATATAATTTGACAACAGTCCATCATCATTTTTCAATAATGAATTGAAAGCAAGCCATTTTTGAGGAGGAGTAAAAAAACGTTTTGACGTGTCAATTTTTGCACAATCAAAATTGGTTACAAATCCACCAAAATCTGGAATTACTACACAATCTTGCTCAAAAAGAAGTTCTTTGATATGGTTTTGTACTGTTTTCATAATTTTAAATATTTATAAATAACCCTTATTTTACACGAATTTAGAAAGAATATGACAAACCTCCAAGAAAATTTACGCCCTGCGTTTGATAGTACAAATAACGCTGGTAGTTTTTGTTGAAAACATTATTAGCCGTTATAAAAACATCAAAATGTTCGGTAATGAGGTAAGTAAACTTAAAATTGAGGTCGATTATTGGGTCTAAAGTTACCTCTTTGTTAGTCAAGAAATTATTTCCTTTCATACCTGTAATGAAATATAAATCAGAGCTTACCAAGAGCTTCTGCTTGATTGTGAAGGTGTTATTCCAAGTAGCTGTAAAGTTTGGACGATGCCAAGCATTTTTCAAATTACCTAAACCACTAAAAATATTGACATCAAATTTCAGATTTGAACGAAACATTTCGGGTATTTGATAACTCGCCTGAGCCATTAAATTCGTTACTTTTACCGTAGTAGAATCATTCGAATACAGGGCTTCAAATCTTGAACTATCTACACGAGAATTATTGAAAACATAAAAATCTTTGTAATTGGCATAACTTAATTTCGCCTCTACATCCAAGCCATTTTGTAAAGAAGCCTTCCCTCCTACATAAAAATCATTTGTTTTACGGGTATTCCTTAATTCCACAAAACGATTCAGCCATTGATTTTCGAGTAAGAATGATGTTAGATTGTTTGCATAAACATCTCCCTCATATCCTGCAAAAAGTTTGACACCCTGAAACGGCTGAACATCTATTTTTACAATTGGATATATATAACTGCTATTAAATGTATTTCTCTCTCGGTCATTGATAACATTCAAACCTGCCGTGATACTAAACTTATCCGTTTTGTATTGAAAGGTGGGTTTCAATTTGTACAAATTACGATAAAGAGTAAGGGAATCTTGACGTTGAGCCAAAACCAATGTTCCATCTATAATGGCAGATAATTGCTCTGTTACGGGAAAAACAGCATTAACAGAACCTTTCCAAACCAATTCATTGGCTTTAAGATGGGTGAATAAATATGATAAATTAGATTTAAACTCATAGTCAATCTTTGAGTCTTTATTTGAATTGCTGATTACTCCATTGAAATTAAATTTATTCCAGGAATTGAAAATATCTGATTCGGGAAAATCATAAACCTTGGGAGAAAACCCATAAAAATCAAATCCTCGGCGTTCCCAACCTAATGCCCCTTCTAATTTTACGGCATCAAAAGAGGTACGACTATGTAGTTGTACTAAATTTTGAGAATTACCAGAATAATTTGCATTCACTGGCCCAAGGCGGAAATTGCTATGTTTGATATAAATTCCATGATAATTGTCTTCGCCCATTGGAATACCTAAGTGGGCTTCCAGAAAGGTGTGTCCATAATTTCCTAAGCCTCCACGGATAATATTATTGTGCTTAGCAGCTTTGTCATCTTGTTTTGAGCCACCGTCGGGCATATTCACGCTTGGGCTAAACTCTGGTGTTTGCACTGGTAATTTACGTTCAGTAAATTCATAACGAATTGGCTTTCGAGAATTGTCATCAGCACTGACAGGTACTTTGTCAAAAATTCTATTGGCTTGTGGTAACACTACTTTGGTATCTTTATAAATTTCAATATCATCCGTTTTTACTTCTCCTTGTTGTTTTTGAGCAAAGGATGGCGAAACTGCCAAAAAAGCACCTAATATTGAAAGGGCAAATATTTTATAAGAAGGATTCTGCATAATCTGTTTATTTTTCAAGAAGGACTACTTTTTTTCGATTGCTTTTAACTTAACTTTTGCTTCTGCAACTATATTCTTATCTGGATGATTTTCTATGATAGAGTTAAGCGTTGCACGTGCTTGAACCATATTATCAAGTCCCAAGAAATCATCTGCTAATAATAAAAATGCCTTTCCAACAATTTTATCATCTGCATCGGCAAATTCATTTCTAAATTTTGCCATAATAATATCTGAAGATTCTTTATATTTTTTCTGGTTATATAAAATCTGCGTGATTAAATACTGAGCCTCCGCCCCAAAATCATCTTTAGAAATGGCAATAGTCTGATTAAATGCTTCAAAAGCTTTCGGATAATCATTTTTAGCCATATAAATCTTACCTGTATAAAGCATTGCTTTGCTTTTTGCACCCAATACTACATCGCCAGAATTAGCAACTTCTTTGGCAAAATATAAAGTTGAGTCAGTTTTGGTAGTTTGATAGTACGATTCCATTAAGCCAATCAAAGCCGTTTGTTGGTCTTTTTTATCCGAAGCATTCGTTAATAAATTTCTATAATTCCCGATGGCGGCTTTTAGGTTTCCACTTCCAAATTCAATTTCGGCAGCTTTCAAAATTGCCTTATTTACTGATTTATATTTTCTATCTCTTATCACTTGATAATAATACGTAAGAGCCTGCGGTTTATCTCCCAATTTAAAATAAGACTCTGCTACCAAATATTTTGCTTCGTAAGACTCTACACTCGTTGGGTTTTTACGGATATAATCACTTAGTGCTACAATAGCCTTTTCATATTTTTCAGCGTAATATACACTTTTCGCAGTTTCATATTCCAGACCTAAGATTGAATTGTCGGTTGGATTGGCTCGTTGATAGTCGTTCAAAATTTGTGTAAATTCTTCTGGGCGACCCACTTCATTCAATTCCTCTTGAATACCCGCCAAAGCATCTTTACTTTGAGATTCGGTTGGATAGTTTTTTAAAATAGCTCGATAATCGGCAATTGCTCCTTCGTGATTAGCCGTATTTTGAAATGCCCCAGCTCTTTTCAATAAAGCCGCAGGAACTAAAACGCTTTGTGGCTTGTCATTCAATAATTTTGTAAAACCTGTAATGGCAGGAATATAACGTCCAGCAGCAAAATCAAGATTAGCTTCTTGGTAAATGGCATTATCAACAAACAGGGATTGCGGAAAATCTCTCTGCACTTTTTGGAATGCACTTTTAGCTTCCGCTTCATTTCCTTTCAAAACCAATACCAATCCTTTCTGAAAGGTTGCATAATCTTTATCAGATTTATTAGCGGCAATGGCTTGGTCATAATATTTCAAGGCTTGATCATAATTCTTGGCAGCAAAATAGGTATCTCCCAATCTAACAACTGCATCTTGATATGCTTGTGAATCTCCTGACGATTTCATTCTGTCGGCGTATTCTCGAAATAATTGATTGGCTTTTGTATAATCCTTGGTATTGTAGTAAGAATAAGCCAATGCGTAACGACTTCTATTTTGTAGCTCAAACAGATTAGCTGTAGTATTATCTACCGAAGAAATAATGGCTTGGTACATCGGCATGGCTTCACTATATTTTTTCTGAGCTGACAATGCCTCCGCTTTCCAATAAGAAGCGGCATATTTTGTTTCTGGATTTATAGGAGTGGTCAAGGATTTATCAAAATATGGAATTGCATCTATGTATCTTTCATCATTATACATTTTTACGGCTTGGTTAAACGCAATTCTCTGATAGGCTGAATTAGTTCTTGTTGAACGACGTTTTAAGCCTTCAATATAAGCCAGTGCCGCCTGATAATTATTTGAAGATAGATAGGCTTCACTCACCAATTCATTGGCTTCATCTTCGTATTTTGAATCAGGATATTTTGATAAAAAACCTTCAAAGGCTTTAATTGCCTCATTTCCACGATTTAAGTCTAATAATACTTTTGCATGATTAAAGTCTGAATCCTCGGTAACAGATTTGTTATAATTACTTTTACGGGCTTGGTCAAATGCACCTAAAGCATAATTAGGATTATTGGCTTTTAGATAGCAAATTCCCAAAATAAAGGCAGCATATTGCCCTAAGGTATCTTTTACTGCCGCAACATTTTTAAGTTGTTCTGATGCTGGGGTAAATTGGTCAGTTTTGTACAAACTATAGCCGTAACGATACGCCACAGCGGGTAACATTCCCTGTGATTTATAGTTTTTGTAAATTGTGTAATAATTAGATGCTTTTTCGTAATTCGCTTGTTGGAAATACACTTCTGCCGTCAAAAGTGCCACATCTTCTAATTTGCGACCTGAGTTTTTTTCACGTAACAAGGGTTCTGTATAGGCTAACATTTCAGCAAATTTTCCCTGGCGATAATAACTATGAGCCAACCATCCTGGAATTTCTGAACGATAAGTCGCCGATTGCTCTGCTTTTTTGAAATCGGGGATTGCTTCTTGATATTTTGCGGCACGGAAATTTATAATACCTGCATAATAGGAAGACGACACCGCAAAATCAGAGCTTCCACCTTTTATTGCATCAAATATCACTAAGGCTTCTGAATAATCTTGAAGAGAAAAATGGGAAATTGCTAAACGATATTGAGCCGATTCATCCGATTTTGGACTCTTTTTCAAATAGTCCACCGCACGGGCAAAATCTCCTTGTTCAAAAAAGTAATTACCAATTTCTTTGAATAAATTACCTGCAACGGGGTGTTCTGGATAATTTCTTACAAAACGATTGGCTAAAAGTTCAGTTTCGGAATATTGTAAATATAAACTGCACATGACCAAATAATATTCCGCCCAAACTTTGTTGCCACCCTCTTTTTCGAGAATCGCTTTGTCAGAATTTAGAAAAAGGTTAAACTCTGTTCGTGCTGCTTCATAATTTTTGGACTCAAAATGCTCTTGTCCATTCCTAAAATGAATAGAAACGTCCGTATTATTAAGGGTGTTTTGTGCAAATACGGTTGTATTTAAAGCAATAGCCAGAAAAAAGAAGCAAATTGATACTAACGACGAGATTTTGTTCATTAGGATTGTGATTTTTAGGGTCTTTATAAACACCTTTATTAGACGGATAAAATGCGTTGAGAAAAATAAAACTCAATAAAAAACATTTTATTCGTATATCTTTTGGTTTGTTAAAAAGAAAATTTGTTAAACAAGTAAGGTAATATTAGTTTTGCTTAAACAGTTGGTTAAAAATAAAGTCAACTGTCGATGATAAACACAAAATAAAACGTTCATTACAAACATTAAATTATGAAAAAAATATCTTTTTTAGCTATTTATCTGATTTTTAGCCACTTTGTATGGAGTCAAAACACTTCAAATCAACCCAAGATAGAGTATTTTCTATCTATGGAACAACCTCAAACACATTATTTCGATGTTGTTATCAAATTATCCAATTTTGATGCCAAAACAAAACAACAGGGTTTTCTGGATTTAAAAATGGCAGTGTGGACTCCAGGCTCGTATCTTATTCGTGAATATGCCAAAAATATTGAAAGCGTCAGCGTAACGAGCGGTACGTCAAATGTAAAGTCAGACAAAATTAATAAAAATACTTGGCGTGTCCGACTTTTGCCTACATCAAATGAGGCAATTGTGAAATATAAAGTTTATGCCAATGAATTATCCGTGAGAACTTCCTTCATTGATGATTCGCATGGATATTTGAACCCTGCCAGCGTGTTTATGTATGTAAACGATTGGAAACAAGTTCCTTCAACGATAAACATTAAGCCTTATAAAGAGTGGAATACTATTTCAACTGGACTAAAACCACTCGGAGATAATACTTTTGAAGCTGAAAATTTAGATATTTTGATTGATTCACCCATTGAAATTGGGACTCAAAAAGTGCTTTCATTCGATTTAAAAGGAATTCCTCATAAAATTGCGATGTACGGCGATGTGAAATTTGATGAAGCAAAAGTGAGCAATGACATCAAAAAAGTTTGTGAATCTGCCCTTAGTGTAGTTGGCGAGCATCCATGCAAAGATTATACATTTTTGATTCATAATATTGGCTTAGGAGGCGGAGGCTTAGAACACCTCAACTCTACAACCTGCCAAACGTCAAGAATGGTGTATTCAAACGATAAAATGTATCAAGGATTTATGAGTTTAATTGCCCACGAATATTTTCACCTTTGGAATGTAAAACGTATTCGTCCCAAAGCACTTGGACCATTTGACTACGAAAATGAAAATTATACGCATTTACTCTGGTTTTCGGAAGGTTGTACAAGTTTCTACCAAAACTATATTCTCCGAAGAGCAAATATGATGACTCCCGAAGAATATTTAAACGCTTATGCTACTGAAATAAATACGATTGAAAATCAACCAGGAAATAAAGTTCAATCGGTAGCGGAATCAAGTTGGGATGCTTGGATTAAATATTATCGTCCAAACGAAAACTCACGCAATAGTACCGTTTCTTATTACGACAAAGGAGCAGTTTTAGGCGGCGTTTTAAACCTTGCCATTTTACAAGCGACAAAAGGCTCTAAAAATTTGGACGACGTAATGAAAGTTTTGTATCAAGAATATTACAAGAAACAAGGTCGTGGTTTTTCTGACGAAGAATTTCAAAAAACAGTAGAATTAGTGGCAGAGAAATCAATGAGCGATTTCTTTCAAAAATATATTTCTGGAACGGAGACCATACCATATAACACTTATTTTGAAGCAGTTGGCATGAAAATGACGGACAAAAATGCAGAGAACACCTTTCCATATTTAGGAGCTGATTGTAGAACTGGATTGAAAATCTCAAGTGTTTTACGGGATTCGCCAGCGTATAATGATGGCTTAAATGTTGGTGATGAAATCTTACAAATTGATGGAACAAAACCAGAAGAATTGACAAAATTGATTTCAAATAAAAAGATTGGTGATGTAATTGAAGTAAAAGTTAGAAGAGATGGTTTGGAGAAAAAATACAATGTAACCTTACAAAGAAATCCAATCAAAAGTTTATCTATTGAACCCTTGGAAAATCAAACTTCTGAACAGAAGGAATTATATAAAAAGTGGTTGTTTTTATAGAAATAAAAGAGGTTCAAGCATAATTGTTTGAACCTCTTTTTACTTAAAAAATAATGGTTTATTGACCTCCAAAAACTCTCTTCAAAATATCAGAAACTCTCGCCGCTGGATTTTCTCTTATTTTTTGTTCTTCCTGAGCTACCAATAAAAACAAGCCATCAACTGCTTTTTGCGTGGCATACTGCTGTAAATCTGGATTAATTTTCTGAGTGAAAGGGATTTTATTGTACGTACTTGCAATATCTCCGTACATTTTCGTTGCCCCTGTCGAATTGGTAGCATCT
Source organism: Cytophagales bacterium (assembly GCA_013298805.1). GTDB lineage: Bacteria > Bacteroidota > Bacteroidia > Cytophagales > Spirosomataceae > Arcicella. The sequence continues at coordinate 12,403 of JAAFIU010000123.1, forward strand.
TGCATAATTGGCGCATAAGCATTCATTAAGGCTTGAGAAGATGTTCTTTTTAGATAATTGGTTGCCGCATCTTTATCGCCCTTCAAAATACTCAAAGCATCTTGGATAGTCATTTTTGTAATGGCATCAACAAAAATTGGCACAGCTTTTTCAGCCGCCTTTTCAGCTCCACGATTTAAAGTAGTGATAAACTTATCACATTCATTGCCTAAGCCAATATCTCTTAATTTTTGCTCAACTTTTAGTGCTTCAGGTGGAAATAACAACTTAATTGTTTGATTACCCAAATAGCCATTCAAAGCTGATGCCTGAGAAGAACTATTTTTGATACCAACGGTTAATGCTTCTTTTAAACCTCGACCAATTTCTTCGGTTGTTAAAGCCCCAGAAGTTGTTCCACTCAACACATCATTGGCTTGCTTTAAAA
>JAAFIU010000318.1 GCA_013298805.1 Cytophagales bacterium
TGGCAAAATCCACGTTTCGATAGTATTTTTACTAAGTATTCCCATTTTGTGATATTTTATGATTTAGCACCACAAAATTCTCACTTATTTGGGAATATTTTTCAAAAGTTTAAACAGCTTCATTATTAATCTTAATTTTACAAACATGAAAACAATTCAATTTTGGGCAATTTTAGGCATTTTTAGTTTAATGAACTGTTCCGAAAAAAAGGAGGTCACACCAACACCTATCCCAACGCCAACGTCTTTTTTTAATGACCCAATCATGAAAAAAGCAAATTTAGTTTCGGTAAGTTTTACGACTGACCAAACGCTTTTTGCTTTCGGAAATGATGCCACAAAGGGTTATTTATTTAAAAGTACAGATACTGGAAAAACGTGGGCGGAGGTGAAGTTTAACGATACAAATCCCATGATGCAATCGGTAAACTTCAAAGATGAAAAAGTGGGTATTTTAAACGGTAAAAATGTCTTGGGAACAATTGATGGCGGTGCAACTTGGAAGCTTGTCTCTCGCCCCACTGATACTCAACAAACTGTTTATCCCAAAAGTCAAGAAGCGTTTATATTAAAACAAATCTATGATAATTTTCATAGTAAAAAATATACTGAGGTACATTCAATAAATACGTCAAATTTGTCCCAAATTACCTATTTTACGCTCGGAGGATATATTAATGACACTTATTTTTTGAAGGACAGATTGGGGATTTTTGTGGGTGATTTAGGAGCAATTGATATACTGATAACAAAAGCTGATGGCACTTACGACTATATTGACCAAATAAAACCTGTTGCAGAAGATTTACTTTCGGTTTATTTAGTGAGTGATAAAAAGGCATTTGTTGGAGGTAAAAATAACACTTTCCTAAAAACCAGTGATGGCGGCATGACTTGGACGACTATTAAAACAGGAGTTGTTGGAAATGTGTCAAAATTAGCTTTTCAGAGTGAAAATTTAGGATATGGAATTGTGGTAGATGGTGCAAAAACGAGTCTTTACAAAATAGAAGGTGCAGGAGCAAAATGGACAAAAATTACCACGCCAGACACCGCAATATTCAACGATTTAAAAATAAATTCACAAGGTAAAGCCGTTGCCGTTGGGAAGAATGGAGGAGTTTATTTGTTTTGAGTCAATGAGTTTATGAGTGAAGAGTTTATGAGGAAAAAGTACTTTTTACTCATAAACTCCTCACTCATAAACTCATTGACTTACTTACTAATCTCCAACATCGCTTTCAATGCCTTCAAAGCAGGAATACGGACTTCTTCTGCCACTTGAATCTCTGGTAATTCATAGAACATCGCATTGTATAATTTCTCCATCGTGTTCATTTTCATGTATGGACATTCAGAACAAGCACATGAATTTTTCTCGTTGGCAGGAGCAGGAATGAGTTTTTTGTGAGGAACAGAAGCCTTCATTTTGTGCAAAATACCCGCTTCGGTTGCTACGATAAATTCCTGACAATCAGAGGTTTTTACAAAATTTAATAAGGCTGTAGTTGAACCCACAAAATCTGCTTGCGACAAAATAACTTCCTTACATTCTGGGTGAGCAATCAGTAAAGCATTCGGGTTTTCTTCTTTCGCTTTTTTGAGTTTTTCCAAAGAAATATCAATGTGAACGATACAAGCACCCTCCCAAAGAATTAAATCACGACCCGTTTTCTTGGCAACGTAACGACCCAAATTAGCATCAGGAGCGAAAATAATCTGCTTGTCGGCTGGGATAGATTCCACCACTTTCACCGCATTTGACGACGTGCAAATAATATCCGTCATTGCCTTAATATCCGCAGTACAGTTGATGTAACTTACCACAACGGCATCGGGATATTTAGCTTTGAAAGCCGCAAATTCTGCTTTCGGAGCGGCATCTGCTAATGAACAACCAGCGTTTAAATCAGGTAAAACAACCTTTTTATGTGGGTTCAAGATTTTAGCCGTTTCACCCATGAAATGCACGCCACAGAAGACAATCATATCGGCATCGGTATTCTCAGCGGCTTGTGCCAATCCGAGACTATCGCCCAAATAATCAGCAATGTCCTGAATTTCAGCATCCACATAATAGTGAGCCAAAATCACGGCATTTTTTTCTTTTTTCAATTTTAAGATTTGCTCTTTCAAATCTTCACCCTTGAAAGGCACTGAACGGCTAACGTAGCCAACTCGTTGTGATTCTTCTAATAAATTCATGTTGTATGTTTTTGGATTGGCACACGGATGATACGGATGCTTCGCAGCACAGATTTTCACGGATTTTTTTACAATTTTTTTAGGTATTTAAAAGTAGATTTTCTCAACCCAAGATTATTATTCAAATCTTATTTTTAAAATCTGTGTAAATCCGTGTTGCCGCAGGCATCCGTGTCATCTGTGTGCCATTTTTAACCCTAATAAGCTTTCAAACTCAAATCTAAACTATTCACATGATGTGTCAAAGCTCCGCATGAAATATAATCTACGCCACATTCAGCATATTCCCGAATCGTGGTTTCATTGATGCCGCCAGATGCCTCAGTCATGAATTTTCCGTCAATTATTTTCACAGCTTCACGAAGATTTTCAAACGAGAAATTATCCAACATGATGCGGTCAACTTTCCCAATTTCTAAAACCTGAGACAATTCATCAAGATTTCTGACTTCAATTTCTATCTGTAAGTCACGCCCTGTGGTTTTTAAATAATCAAGTGCTTGATTGATAGCGTTATGGATTCCGCCCGCATAGTCCACGTGATTATCTTTTATCAAAATCATATCGAACAACGCATAACGGTGATTGACGGCTCCACCGATTCGGCAAGCCCATTTTTCACATAACCTGAAATTGGGTGTTGTCTTGCGAGTGTCCAATAATTTGGTGTTTGTGCCTTTCAATAATTTTACCATCGAAGCCGTGTAAGTGGCAATACCCGACATCCGCTGCATACAATTTAGCACCAAACGTTCAGCTTTGAGAATAGACTGCGACGAACCCGCCACCGTCAAAACGATTTCACCTTTTGTGATAAAAGCACCGTCTTGTAAAATGGTTTCTACTTGCAAATTAGGGTCAACTTCGGCAAAAATCATTTTGGCTAATTCTACACCCGCCAAGATGCCTGTATCTTTCACCAAAAGCCTCGCCCGACCTGTGGCAGTGCTTGGAATGGTAGAAAGTGAAGTATGGTCGCCATCGCCTACATCTTCGTGCAGGGCGGTTTGGATAAAGTTTTTAATGTATGTTGGTTCTAAGTAATTGAACATTGTTTGGGGTTGGTTTTGATTATGGACACACTTTGTAGGTGGCGGTTGGGTCTTTTAGCCAAGTGGTTTTTACTTGTGCAAGATTGTTTATACAGATTGTTTGGATTTTGTTAGATCGACAGTTTAGATGAGTTAAGTCTAAAATTTTACTAATATCCAAGCTGGTTAGCCGATTTAAATTACAGCTTAAATCTGTCAATTTTGTGTTATTACTAATATCTAAACTTGTTAATTGATTTGAACCAGATGCCAAATCTGTTAAATTTATATTTTTGCTGACATCCAAGCTGATTAATTGATTTGAATAACATATTAATCTTTCTAAAGCTATATTTTTGTTCACATCTAAATTTATTAATTGATTTGAATAACACCATAAAATGGTCAAATTCGTGTTATTACTAATATCCAAACTAATAAGTCGATTTGAACCACAAGTTAATTCAGTCAAATTTGTATTTTTACTAACATCTAAACTGGTCAATTGATTTGAATCACACCACAAGATTTTCAAATTTGTATTTTTACTAACATCTAAACTAATCAATTGATTTGAAATACATATTAAACTGGTTAAATAAATATTTCTATTAATATCTAAATTTATCAATTGATTAGAACTACACCATAAAAGAGTTAAATTTGTATTTTTGCTAATATCCAAACTTGTTAATTGATTTAGATCGCAAATAAGACCGACTAAACTCGTATTTTTACTAATATCTAAACTGGTTAATTGATTTGAACCACAAGTTAATTCAGTCAAATTTGTATTTTTACTAACATCTAAACTGGTCAATTGATTTGAATCACAATGCAATTCTATCAAATTCGTATTTTTACTTATATCTAAACTTGCTATTTGGTTTGAATAACAAGATAATTCTGTTAGCATTGGGTTATTACTAATATCTAAACTTGTTAATTTATTTGAACCACATAGTAATCTTTTTAAATTTATATTTTTACTGATATCTAAACTGGTTAATTGATTGCTATAACAATGTAACTCCGTTAAAGCTATATTTTTACTGACATCTAAACTTGTTAAGTCACTATAAACACATTTCAAAGATTTTAAATTAACAAATTCTTCTATTCCTGTTAAATCTTTAATTTTATCGTAAGTATTATTTTGATTTTCTGGAGAAGATGATATGCTCAAAGAAGTTACTTTAAGTACGCTTGTTCTTAAAACCTTTCCATCTTGAACGTCATCAATCTTAAATTGAATCAATGCTTTCTCAAAGTTTTCATCAGGAATTGTTACATATTCTAATTTGGGGGTTGTATCGTCTTGAGTTTTACAAGCTGATAATAGTGATAAAAATGAAAATGTTAAAGCAAATACAAAATACTTTAATGTCAAATTACTAAGAGTAGAAATGTAGTTTTTCATTGGTTATTGAATAAGTTGTTCAGACAAATTTAGTATTATTTTTAGATTAATAAATCATCAAATTTTCAATTTTAATAGCCATTTCTTTTAAA
>JAAFIU010000115.1 GCA_013298805.1 Cytophagales bacterium
GTAAAACAAGTGACGAGACTCTGAATCATATTAAACTGATAATCAACAATTAAATTATTTATTCAGTTTCCTAAATATTATAGAATATCAAGTCTGTAACATGACCAAAATGCCAACCACCCAACCATTTATGAAGGCTCCCAAAGTTAGTTTTGAGGATACTTCTATTGCTTTCTCTTCCAAGTCAAACTTACAGTTGAAAAAGGTGTACTTGATATTTGCAAGTATGAATCAGAATTGGCTCGTAAAGTTAGGGACTTTTTTTATCAAACTGTTTCTTTTTCTTCATTTTCCAATAAAAAAACTTATAAAAATTACGGTATTTGAACAATTTTGCGGAGGGGAAAATCTGCAAGAGTGCAATAAAACCATAGAAAATTTGGAGAAATCTCATATCGGCACAATTTTGGATTATTCCGTTGAAGGTGAAGACGATGAAAAAAGTTTTGATAAGACTGCAAAAGAAATTCTTTTGACCATTGAAAAATCTCATCAAAATTTAGCAATTCCATTCGCAGTTTTTAAAATTACGGGGATTGGTAGTGCTGAATTATTAGAGAAAATTCAAAATAAAGAAGTGTTAGATGAGGAGGAAAAAGAGGCGTTTCTACATCTGAAAGTCAGAATGGACAATCTTTGTAAGCAAGCTGCCAACATGGATGTTAGAATTTTTGTTGATGCTGAAGAGTCATGGATTCAAGATACTATTGATGTTTTGACTTACGAAATGATGGAAAAATATAACCATGAAAAATGTGTGGTCTATAATACTTTCCAAATGTATCGCAAAGAAATGCTTCTGAATTTGAAACACGCTACTGAGCAAGCTCGCAAAAATAATTATTTCTTAGGCGTGAAATTAGTGAGAGGGGCATACATGGAAAAAGAGCGTCAAAGAGCCCATGAAGATAATTATTGCGAACCAGTACACGAAACCAAAGCAGATACTGACCGAGATTATAATTTAGCAATGGAATATGCCGTTGAAAATCGTGAAATTATTTCAGTTTGCGTAGGTACTCACAATGAATATAGTTGTAAATATTTGGTTGATTTAATGGCTCAACATCAGATTGAAGCTCAAAATCCTCACTTCTATTTCGCTCAATTATTAGGAATGTCAGATAATATTTCTTTCAACCTTTCTAAAGCTGGGTATAATGTTGCAAAATACGTTCCCTATGGCCCAGTTGATGCAGTAATGCCTTATTTATTCCGTAGAGCAGACGAAAATACTTCGGTAGCAGGACAAGCCAGCCGTGAGTTTACTTTGATAAAAAGAGAGATTGTCCGTCGTAAAAGATTGATGTTTCAGAAAAAATAAGTAGTAAGTAGGGCTTAGAATTTAGGGATTAGGCATTGCCAAGCAACTATCAATTACCGAAATTAAAACGTAGTTTAAATTTGCACCCCGACTTAATAACAGATAATTTTCACAAGAAGCCACAGATTTAGACAATTTGTGGCTTCTTTATTTCGTATCTTTGCAGGGTAATTCAGTTATCAGTAAACAGTTATCAGTAAACAAAAAGCAAAAATTATAACTATTTGTAATTTTGCAACTTTTTTTACGGCTAATCGTTAATTGATAGCTGTTAATTGTTAACTGTTAATTGTTAATTGAATATGTTTCGTTCCCCGTATAAGTATTTTTTGCTTACCATTTTGTTGATAATAATTGACCAACTCATCAAATATGCTGTACATCGCTATATGATGTACGAAGGCAATGAAATAGAGATTTTTGGGCATTGGTTTAAGCTACACTATGTTCTGAATAAAGGAATGGCTTTTGGGATGGAACTTAGTTTCATTCCTGGAGGATACGCCAAAATTGTTTTGAGCCTTTTCAGATTAGCGGCTATGTGCGGTATTGGTATTTATTTAGTGCGTTTAGCTAATAGAAATGCCCCAGAAGGACTTTTATGGAGTATCGCTGCTATTTTGGGTGGTGCAATCGGGAATGTAATTGATAGCACATTTTACGGAAAAATCTTGGGAAATTATCCTATCGGTTCACCAACGCCGTGGTTTCATGGGCAAGTAATTGATATGTTTTTCTTTGACCCTTATCAAGGTTGGATTCCAGACTGGGTACCTCTTTGGGGTGGTACTTGGTACTCAACACCAATTTTTAATTTTGCCGATGCGTCTATTTTTTGTGGAGTTGTTGCTATTCTAATTTTTCAAAATAAGTTTTTTGACCACTCCCAAGACGAAGATGCAAAAAAAACAAGCATTAGTGAGGTTGAAAAAACTTGTAATGAAATAGAGGAAACGATTAATGATGAAGATTCAGATTTAATAAAAGAATAAAATAATCCCTCATTGACCAACAATGAGGGATTATTTATTTTATAGCAAAATACTCAAACCGTCAATTCCCTAAAAACCTCCTCCATTGTTTTTCCTGCTTTTTGTAAGTTTGTTAAAGAAGTATCTTCTACAATATTCCCACGATTAATGATGATAACTCTATCACAAATGGCTTCTACTTCTTGCATGATGTGCGTTGAGAAAATAACTATTTTTTCACGACCAATATTTCTGATAACTCCTCTAATTTCGGCTAATTGATTGGGGTCCAGTCCTGTGGTGGGTTCATCCAAAATCAAAACTTGTGGGTCGTGAATGAGGGCTTGTGCCAATCCAACTCGTTGGCGATAACCTTTTGAAAGTTGCCCAATTTTCTTTTTGTACTCAAGGGTAAGTCCAAACAATTCAATGACTTCAGAGATTCGTCTTTGTAAATGCTGTCCTTTGATTCCATAAATTCCACCGATGAATTCCAAAAATTCTTTTACGTACATTTCCAAATAAAGTGGATTATGTTCGGGCAAATAGCCAATATTTCTACGGGCTTCCATCGGTGATTTCTGCACGTCAAAACCACAAACTTCTACCGTTCCAGAAGTGGCAGTAAGATAACAAGTCGCAATTTTCATGGTGGTTGATTTTCCAGCACCATTTGGCCCTAAAAAACCCACAATTTCACCTTGCTTTGCTTCAAAAGATATATCATTTACGGCTTTTTGTGTACCGTAAATTTTGGTCAGATTCTGTACTTTTAGCATTTTTGAAGGGGTTAGGTATTAGAGATTAGGGGGTTAGGGAAGAGCAGCTATTTACCACTAAAACCTAACTCCTAAAACCTTACACCTTAATTACGAAAACATTCCTCCTAAATCCATTCCTGGAATATTAGGCACTAAACCTTGAGTAGCTTTTTGAAGATGCGTTTTTACTTTATCTTCAATATTTTCCATAGCATTGTTTGTTGCGGCTACGATTAAATCTTGTAAAACCTCACGGTCTTCTGGCTTGATGAGGTCTTCGTCAATTTCAATTTTTAGTAATTGTTTTTTACCGTTAACGGTTGCTTTCACCATTCCAGCTCCTGCTTCACCAGTTTCGGTGATTGAGCCTAAAGATTCCTGAGCTTCTTTCATTTTGGCTTGGAGGTCTTTTACCTTTCCAAGCATTCCCATCATGTCAAACATATTATTATTGATTTATTTCTATCGCAATTTACAATTACTAATGATGTAACGCAAAAAGAAACCTCAACATATCCGTCCGTTGAGGTTTCTTTTTATGTCAGTGATTGAGTCTTTTAATATGCCAACAACAATCCTCCTTCTTTTATGGTGGTCTGTCCTATGGTATCGGTAATTTCAATTTTATAAACATAGCTTCCTTCGAGTGCCTTAGTGCCAGTATTCATTGTGCCATCCCAACCGATGACGGTATTTTCGTCTTGATTGGCTGCACTATTAGGATAAGATTCTGCTTCATCGTAAAAAATAGCATTGCCCCAACGGTCATAAATAGTCATTTTTAAGGCTTTAATAAACTTTCCTCTGACAATAAATTTATCATTGACATTATCACCATTGGGCGTAAATATTTGCGGCTGCTTCATCGTAAAAAATAGCATTGCCCCAACGGTCATAAATAGTCATTTTTAAGGCTTTAATAAACTTTCCTCTGACAATAAATTTATCATTGACATTATCACCATTGGGCGTAAATATTTGCGGAATTAGGCTTAGAGCAGGTCTGTAAACCCTAATAATATTTGATAATGTACTTGGTAAAGTATTACTTCCTATGATGTTCCAACCAATGGGACGAGCTTCAATCTGAACATAAATCTCCTGCCCTTCTGCATCTGGCAAGGCTTGCGTATTATAGCTATAAATATTCTTTAAATTACTTGCCAATTCCTTAATATTTGTGCCATCATTAGGGTTTACCTGTTGAACAATATAACTGTCGATTCCTACGGAAATAGAGGGTTCTTTTGTCCAATAAACGTTTGCTCCACTGGCTTTCAAATTTACGGTACATACTTTTTCTGATGGTTCAGACTCAATATCACAAAGATTTGTCCATGTCATATAATAACAATACGACTGGGCTTCGACATCAGTATTGAGGTCTTTAAAAATTGAATTGCCTGTATATTGTAATGAATACGAACCATTGATTGAGTTTGCTCGATAAAATTTATAATTGTCTAATTTTATATTATTGGGAATGTTACTTGGGTCAAATTGCCCTTGAACATTCACATTTTTTGAATCATTAGTCATGGTGGCTAAAAATCTCGGAATTTTGGATAGCACTTCGTGAGATGTTGCCCTAACCGTAATAATCTGTGAAAGCGATTGCTGTCCATAATTAGTTTCTACCCGATAGGTATAATCTTGACCACACATAACGGTATTGTCTTCAAGTTTGAGTTCTGCGATATTCGTAATAGAAGGAAATACTTTATCTATTGTTCCGTTTGAATTGAGTCTTGAAACTTTATAAAATTTAAACACCCCTCCGCCAATCAGACCTGTTGCGGCAGGTAGCCATTCTATCACATTTTTATTATTATCAGCCGTTACTTTTGTAGGTGTTGTACAAATTTCGTCGGCACTCAATAAGTTAGCGGATGTCGCACAGGCATTATCAACAGCTTCCACTCGGAAACAATATTGCTTGTCGCCATTAGGTACTTGCAATACGGTTGAGTCAAAAGATACCGTTGCCGAAGAAACATAGGGTTTAAAAACAGAAGAATAATTATAGGTAGCAGATGATTCTCGCATATAGATATTTCTACTAAAGCCAGATTGTTGCGATACCGCCAATTTGAATTCCCCTTTTTTAGTTGTTCCAACAATTGCCCCCACAGTTGGTGTGTACATGACTGCTCCATTAACAGAAAATTTCCCTAAATCATTCTTGGGAGCAGGACAACTTCCCGTTGCCGAAAGTCCTCTGATGGTAATATTTCTATCCTGATTATCAGGCAAAGTTGTTCCACTTTTAATGGTAAAGGGATAATTACTGGGTTTCCCTGTTTTTAAAATCGGGTTATAATTACCAACTGTTGCATTAAATTGTATTTCGTAATCATCAAAACTATTAGCAGCATTGGCAGGTAAAGTAATTTGAAATTCGCTACCAGTACAAGCGGCAACCGTTGCTACGGGTTTTTGAGGAGCAATAATTTCGATTACTTGGCAAGTATGAGTAGTAATGGTAGAACCTGACGTAGAAATAGCTTGTTGATATTGAGTAATTACATATTTACCTGCCCCTGCATAAAAACTAAAACCATTAGGGTCAATTGATTTACTAATCATTTTTACTTGAATGCTTCCCGTATTAGTCGTGTAACTTCCTGTTATAATATTGGGGTCTGTATTAGAAGGTGGGTTAGATAAAGCATTATAGGCATCATAAGGAGTAAGCCAATACCCTACAAAAGAACTTGAATTTACAGCTAAAGTGCTTTGAAGCGTGAGTATTTCTCCTTCACAGATTTTGATAGGAATATTATTGGATGCCGTTATAACACCATTTCCATAACCATTAACCAGTACTTTATTGCCATTAATACTTAGTTTTCCAGGGTCATTACCGTCATTTTTACATTGAGCTAATAACTCATAGGGCATCAATGAGCCAATAACAATAACCAATGATATTACTATAATATTTTTTATAATCTTATTCATATTTTATGGACATCAGTCTATTGCCAAGTCTGGTTTCAATTCTAAACGAATTTCTTAGGCTTTTTTGCATGAATCCTCCCAAAAACATCTAATTAATTTGTGTTTTAAAGAGATTTTTTCGTTAATTCTTTGATTACTTTATTATACACTATTTACGTGCCAAAAATATTTAGGAGAAGAAAATGGAGTAAAAAAATATGAAGGGGTGTGAAAAATCTTACTGTACGAAACGCTGTGTTAAATATTTAATACTGATAATCAACAACTCAGACCGCTAATTCAACTGTTTAAGAGTTCATCTGCGTCAAATTTAACGAAACCATTCTAATCAGCACGGCATTTCGTACAGTAAGTAAAAAATTGGCAATGATATTTCATTTTTGAACTGATATTTGCTTACTGAAAGCCAATAGCTAAGTAATTATCATCAATCAATTTGAATTTACTTGTGTAGAGTTTGGTTATAATGATAAAGTATCGAAACAAAAAATAGTAACTTTGACCTTCGATAAATAAAGAGTTTGTAACCTCATCCAATTTATCATTGGGGGTTCTCTAAAATCAATAAATACAAAACCATTACAATTAGCTAAGATTGAAAGACTTCGTTAATTATTCATTAAAATGTCAAAGATAAAATTAGATACGATAGAAGAAGCGATTGAAGCAATTCGTCAAGGAAAAATCATCATTGTTGCCGATGATGAAGACCGTGAAAATGAAGGAGATATGATTTGTGCTTCCGAAGCCATCACTCCCGAAATGACCAATTTTATGATTCGTGAAGGACGTGGTTTAATGTGCGTATCCCTCACAGAAGAGCGTTGTGAAGAACTGGGTTTATCCATGATGGTGGGCAAAAACACCACCTCACATGAAACACCTTTTACTGTTTCCGTCGATTTATTAGGCAATGGTTGTACCACTGGTATTTCTGCTCAGGATAGAGCCAAAACAATTGCCGCTTTAGTTGACCCTGCTACCAAACCCGCAGATTTAGGTCGCCCTGGACATATATTTCCGTTAAAAGCTAAAAAAGAAGGGGTATTAAGGAGAACTGGACACACTGAGGCGGCAATGGATTTTGCTCATTTGGCAGGCTTTCAGCCATCAGGTGTTTTGATTGAAGTTTTGAACGAAGACGGAACAATGGCTCGCCTACCAGATTTAAGAGTAATTGCTGACAAATTTGACCTTAAATTAGTGACTATCAAAGATTTAGTTGAATATCGACTAAAACATGAAAGTCTAATTAAACGTGAAATTGGTGTAGATTTACCCACTGAATTTGGCCATTTTGATTTGATTGCTTTCAAACAAATCCAATCAGGAGAAACCCATTTGGCTCTTACCAAAGGAACTTGGGAAAAAGATGAACCCGTGATGGTTCGTGTGCATAGTTCATGTGTAACGGGAGATATTTTTGGTTCATGTCGTTGCGATTGTGGAGGTCAACTACACAGAGCAATGGAAATGGTTGAAAAAGAAGGGAAAGGCGTTATTTTGTATATGTTCCAAGAAGGAAGAGGTATCGGTTTAATCAATAAATTGAAAGCCTATAAATTACAAGAAATGGGTCGTGATACCGTTGAGGCAAATTTGGAATTGGGCTTCAAAATGGATGAGCGTGATTACGGCGTAGGGGCTTCAATTCTTCGTGATTTAGGTGTGAGTAAACTCAGATTAATCTCGAATAACCCTAAAAAACGGGCTGCTTTATTTGGTTACGGATTGGAAATCGTAGAATCGTTACCAATTGAAATGCCATCAAATCCTCACAATGAGAAGTATTTGAATACCAAAAGAGATAAAATGGGGCATACGATTAGTTAAAAAAAATGAGATTGATTGAGTTGTGAATGAGTGATTATCGGACGAATAATAATCACTCAATCACAACTCAATCAAGCACCATTAAATTACAGCACCATAATTACACGAGTACCATCTACATCAATTCCTTCAATCTTCACTCTGCCTTTACGGTTTGCTAATACTTCAGCTACATCTTTTGCATCTGTAACGGCTTTTTCATCAATTTTTGTAATGACAAAACCTTTGTCAAAACCTTGATAACCTAAACGTCCATTCGGGTCAACTTCCGTGATTTTTACACCTCCCTGAATTTTATATTTAGCCTTATCTCCATCTGAAATATTCGCTAATTTAGCTCCTAAAAACTCGCTTGAAATAGCAGTAGCAGCCGTTTCTCCTTTTACGATGTTGGTATTTCCGTCTTTATTCTTCAAAACCACGTTGAAATCCTTAACAGCACCATCACGATTTACCGTTACCACTACGGTTTCACCTGGACGTTTGCGACCCACTAATTCCATCAATTTTGACTGTGACGGTGTTCCCACTCCATCAACTTTCACAATTACGTCATTCACTTTCAAACCTGCTGATTGTGCGGCACTGCCACCCGCAGGGAAACCGCCTACGTAAACACCATCATTCACTTTCAAATCTTTTTCTTCTACCAATTTGCTGTTTACTTCTTGAATATTTACGCCCAAGAATCCACGTTGAACATTACCATATTTAATCAAATCGCCTGAGACTTTTTTCACGATACTTACTGGCACTGCAAATGAATATCCAGCAAATTGTCCTGTACGACTGTAAATAGCGGTATTAATACCAATTAATTCACCCTTCAAGTTTACCAATGCACCACCCGAATTTCCTGGGTTTACGGCAGCATCCGTTTGAATGAAAGATTCCAAAGGGTTCACATCTTTATCACGGTCGATAATATTTTGACGACCTTTTGCCGAAACAATACCCGCCGTCACTGTTGATTCTAAGTTAAAAGGGTTACCAACTGCCAAAACCCACTCACCTACTTTAATATTATCAGAATCTCCAAATGTTAAGAAAGGTAAATTACTCGCTTTTACTTGAATAACCGCCAAATCCGTTGAAGGGTCAGTGCTGATAACTTTCGCTTTCAATTCTCGTTTATCGTTCAAAATAACGGATACCTCATCAGCATCTTGAACTACGTGATTATTAGTTACGATAAAACCGTCAGAGCTAATAATTACCCCCGAACCAGAAGCCTCTTGAGCCTCAGGCTGACGACGGCTTCCGCCACCACCAAAAGGATTTCCTCCGAAAAATTCTTCAAAAGGGTCCATCATTTGACGGCTAACGTTACGAGTCATTTTAGTTTTGATGTGTACAACTGCGGGCGTTGCTTTCTCGGCTGCGTAGGTAAACTCCCCTGGCGAACCTGCCACCGCAGGAGATGTATCTGAAACTAAACGAGTAAAAGCAGAAGGCGTATTGCTAAATACAGCATCTGAAGGCGATTTCTCCAAGAATAACTTATAAGCTCCGAGCGTTGTTGCACTACTCAACGCTCCGACAATCGCAAGGGTTTTTAAATTACTTTTAATTTCCATGTTTGTGATTAATTTAAAGTTCATGAACGAGATATAAACGTCTTATAAAATTCAATCGAACCTTTCGCTCGAATTCCGTTTACTCATAAAATCGTGTCACTAAATTAACGTTAAAACTTATTTTGAGGTGCATTAGTTTATGAGTTTTAACAAATTTTAAGAAAGTAGTACAGATTGTGAGCCTTAGCAGAAATGATTTTGCATTTTCCTATCATCTGATTGCTATCATTTTCTCCACTGAATGTGTTATGTGCTAAAAGATACACTACTCTGAAAAACTGGCATTATTTTCGTAAAATAAAAACTAAAATACTGATATAACAAAGTATGTGTTATTTACGTTAAAATTTTAGATTTGCTGATTGGATGATTCATGGTAATTGAAAATTTAGATTTTGTACCATTCGCTTTTCGCTTTCTATAAAACATAAAACGGTATCTTTGTCGAAAATTCGATTCAATTTATAAATTATGAAAAAACTGCTTCAATTATTTAGCTTATTACTGATTGTGTCCCTAAGTTCACCATCAGTAGAGGCACAGTTTAAGTTTTCAAATCTTTTTGGAGGAAAAGAAAAAACTCGTAAAAACCGTATTTTTGAACCTACTTCTACCGTTAGTTTAGGCTTTGGCTCATCCAGTTATTACGGCGATTTGTCTCCGTACAATCGTTTTATTCAATCAACGGTCAATGGTGTTCGCTGGAATGCTAATTTCAATTATACTCGCCAAATTTCGCCAAATGTAGGTATTCGTTTCGGGCTAACTTGGGCAAGAATCTCTGGCGATGATAGTTTTATGGATGGCGTAGCGGGTTTTGAAGCTAATTTTATGCGTAATCTTCACTTCCGTAATGATATCAAAGAATTATCAATTGTAGGACAATACGATTTAGTTCGTACCGAACGCAGTTATGTACGCCGTGAACAAATTATTCCTTATATTTTTGGTGGTATTGCAGTATTTGCCCACGACCCCGTTGCTCGTCCAGATAGCAGTGTTTATCATACCACCGACTGGGTTCGTTTACAACCACTCAATACCGAAGGACAAGGTTTACCGGGTTATGGCACGCCTTATTCACTGATTAGCGTTTCATTCCCTGTTGGATTTGGTGTTCGTTATAAATTAAATTCAAGTTGGGATTTAGGTTTTGAAATGGGCTTCCGTTATACCCTAACCGATTATTTGGATGATGCAGGAGGAAATTATGCTTCACGAACAGATTTAGAAAAACAAAGCCCTCTTTCTCGGGACATGGGCAATAGAACTTTAGAAGTAATTGCTGCCAATCGTGGAATTGATAGAACATCAGGATTTGTAAATTATGTAAAAGATTTACCAAGTTATGACCCTAACCAAGACCCTTTTGCCCAATATGCAGGTGGAGTAACAGGCTTCTCTGATGTAGCAGACCAACGTGGAAATCCAAAATACAAGGATAGCTATATGCTAACGACGGTAAAATTAATTTATCATATTCCTGGTAAAATTAAATGTCCAGCCATTCGTTAATATAAAAGAAATAAAATTATGATAGTCAGGAATAAACAGCCTGACTATTTTTTTAGATATGAAATTAATCAAAAGCCTCCTTTTTGTTTTCAGTTTAATCTTCTTAAATAGTCATTCATTTGCTCAAAAAATAGAAATTGGTGCTGGCTTTGGAGCAATGAATTACAAAGGAGATATTTCTCCTGATTTTCATCCTTCTTTTGCACAATTAGGTGGTAATTTATTGTTTCGGTATAATCTTAAAAAAGATATATCCTTCCGACTAAGTACAACATTTGGGTCAATTTATGGTAATGATAAAGAAGTGAGCGATTCCTTTAATCAACAACGTGGTTTGACATTCAAAACCAGTATTAAAGAAATCAGTTTACTCACCGAGTATAATTTTTTTAGTTACCAGTACAGTCGTATGCACAAAGACTGGTCGCCTTATGTATTTGGAGGCATTGGCTTTATGGGCTTTACACCAAGAGACACCCCCATTTCAGATTATAAACAAGCGGGTATCATTATTCCTTTTGGTGTGGGTATCAAATATAATTTAACTGGCCCTTGGGACTTAAATCTTGAATTTGGCACTCGTAAAACTTTCACTGATTATCTTGATAATTTAGGCGGAGATAATCAAGCACTTCAACGCAACCTTCAAAATGATTATTCTCGTGGTGATATGTATTACTACACATCACTTGCACTTACTTATAAATTTATCAAAATTTACTGTCCGAAATAACGCTTGATGACCCTGATTAGCTCAATATCAATACTGTGCAGCAATAACTTCTGTGAAAATTATTTATACTCCCCTTAAAGTCAAAATTAGACAAATTATAAGGTTGTCAAATCAATTCCAACTTTTCTAATTTTCACAGGTAAATATTTATGGTATGGCGTTTTAGTAAAAGGCTCGCAATGATTACTTTGTGTTAGCATATTTAATTCTGGTCCTTCGGGTTTGTTGCCTTTATAGCTAAATCCGTAACCGTTTGGAAGTGTAACAACCTTACGTCTTACACTATTGTCTAACTCTACAAAAACATGAATATTTCCTCTTTCTGACTCACAAATAACCTCTGAACCTGCCATGATTGCTAATTCTTTGGCATCTTCGGGGTGCATTCTTAATGAGCCTTTTTGGTCGGTTTTTCGCCAAGCTGGGTTTCTATAAATCTGATTGGCATTATATCCTCTTCGCTCTCCTGCCATCAATATAAATGGGAAATCGGCACTTTCTTGTGGTTCTTGTTTTAATGCTTGGAAGGCTTCAATCATTTCAGGAATTTCTAAATAAATCTTTTTATCCTTATTTTTTACCAATGACCATACTTCCTCATATTCATGCTTACTAATAATAATTCCCGAAGAATTAGCCAAAATTGCTTCAAAAATATTATTCGCCAATGCTTGTTTCTTGCCTTTGATTCCTGTTCTTCTTACGGCTTGCTCATATCGTGCAACAAAGCCAATTGTCATGCCAAGCATAGGGGCAGACGATGCAAGATTTTGGGGTAACGTTTTACCAAGCGTTCGGTACATTATCGAACTGGCAAATTTTTGTAAGTGAGGTTTTTGCTTAAAAAATAGCTGTAAAGCCATTAAATAACCTGTCCGAGAAGTAAATTTAGGCTCAAATTTAGCAACTGTATTTAAAAGAGGAAACGAAGTGGGCAGAATACCCATTTTTTCCAAAAGTCGAGTATAAATTTCAGGTTCAGGAAGTGATTCTTCAAATGGTTCAAATAATGGTTTTCGGAAATGAAAAAAGTTTTCGGGGAATTCTAAATTAAAGGCAGATGCTTCTAATTTTTCAAATTGCGATGCGGCTGGTAATACATAATGTGCCAAACGAGCGGTTTCTGTCATTGCTATATCTACAACGACCAATAACTCTAATGTTGAAAATGCTTCTACACACGCTTGCGTATCGGCATAAGACAAAATAGGATTTGAACTATCCACCCAAACTGCTCTGAGTCTATCTTCGCCTTCATGGTTGATTTCATCGGATAAAATATTGGGTGGGTAAAGTCCACCAATCGGAAACATTTTATGTTTGACTGTACGTTCTCCTTTTTTTCGTTCATCGGTATTACTCGCTAATGGTACTAAATAAGTATGCAGGTTATTTGCTCCTTTTTTGCCAAAATTACCTGTAATTAAATATAGCAATACCAGTTGTGCTAATTAAAATATAAAGTTTTTGACCTCCAATAGTGGTAAATCAAGGCAATAATTGACAAAAATAGATAGGGTTAATGCTGTTATTTTAGCAATAACTCTATTTGTTAGTCCCCAA
>JAAFIU010000217.1 GCA_013298805.1 Cytophagales bacterium
TTTCTCTTCGTTTTGCGAAGGCATTCAACAACAAGTTCGCTTTTAAATTGAATTTTTCTTATTTACAAGCCAAAGACTGGGAATCAACCAACTATAACAACCGTAATATAGGTGGTAATGCTGACCCATCAAGAAGTGCAGGCACAAACAATGATTATGACGGTTTTAATGTGTATGGTGACGAACCACAGGCTAATTTACAAACAGTTGCTAATAGCCTTATTAAACTTGGAGCATTGCCATCGGCTGCATTACCGCTAATCCCCAATACAATTGTTAGCCGTACAGGTTATCAAGAGCCATATTTGGCAGATAATAACACTAAAAGTTTAAAGTTTAATGCAGCACTTCACTATCGCATCAACGACAAGATAGAAGCCATAGCACAACTTAATTATGGTAATGGTACTACGCTTTACACAGGTACTGACCGTTATTCGCTTCGTAATTTTAACATTACACAAGCAAAATTAGAATTACGTGGAGATAATTTCACTCTACGTGGCTATACTACCCAAGAACGTTCGGGAGATTCTTATGCAGTTGGTCTTACAGCATTGGGTATGTTAAATTCTGTTAAACCTCATGCCACTTGGTTTGGGCAATATGTGGGTGCTTTTGCACAAGCTCGTGGAGCTGGTATGCCAGAAGACCAAGCTTATTTAGCAGCACGTAAATTTGCTGATACAGGAATGCCAATGCCAGGTTCTGATGCTTTCAATACTTTGTTGGATACATACAGAAATACCCCTATTACCGCTGGCGGTGGAGCTTTTGCTGACAAAAGTAATATGTATCATTTTGAGGGACTTTATAACTTCAAAAATCAAATTAAATTTATGGACTTGATGATAGGTGCTAACAATCGTACTTATGTATTGAGTTCGGCAGGTACATTGTTTGCTGATATGAAAGATGGCAGAGATGGAACTATCTCTATCAACGAATACGGTGGATTTATTCAAGCAGGTAAAAGTTTATTAGATAACCGCTTGAAATTGACTGGTTCATTACGTTATGACAAAAACCAAAATTTTGAAGGACAATTTTCTCCACGTTTGGCAGCAGTATTCTCGCCAGCAAAAGACCAAAATATTCGTTTGTCGTACCAAACTGGTTTCCGTATTCCTACTACCCAAAATCAATACATTGACTTGATGACATCAGGAGGTACACTTATCGGAGGCTTACCAGAATTTGATTCACGATATAAATTAGCTACTGGCGTAGCAAGTACAACGCTTATTGACTTTTCAACTAATCCAGCTAAATACATTACCAGTAGTGTAGTTGCCGCTGCTACACAATATGCTACGGCAGCTGTAACAGCAGCTTTACCAACCATTCAAGCAGGAGTAACTGCGGCTGTTCAGGCACAAGTAACTGCTGGGGTAACCGCTGCTATAAATGCTGCAGTAGCCGCTGGTACTTTGCCTGCTTCTGCTGCCGCTGCTGCTATTCAGGCAGGGGTAACACAACAAATGGCAAGTCCAGCAATCCAAACAACAATTGCTACCAATGTTACAGCCACAGTAAAACAAAAAATAACAGAAACAACAACACAAGTAGTACCAGCTTTTGCTTTGGCATCATTACCAAAATACCAAGCTAAAGCTTTACAGCCTGAAAAAATTGCTTCGTATGAAATTGGTTATAAAGGCTTGATTGCGAAACGTTTATTCTTAGATGCTTCATACTATTATAGTGTTTATAAAAACTTCATGGGTGGTGTTTCTATTTTAGTTCCTACCGCAGCAGCAGCCACAGGTTTACCAATAGAGTCTGGTTTAGGTAGCGGAAGCACTCGTGCAGGTTATTCTCGTCCAGCCAACTCAAGCGAAGATATTTCAATTTCAGGCTGGTCATTGGGACTTAATTATTCATTAGACGGTGGTTATTCAATTGGTGGTAGCGTTACAAACAACCAGTTGAAAAACTTTACACCAAGTGCGGAGGTATCTTACGCAGGTTTTAATACACCAGAATTTGCCTATAAAGGTAGTTTTGGCAAACGTATCATGTCTGGTAGCAAATGGGGCTTTAATGTTGCCTATCGTTACCAAGATGCTTTTGTATGGTCATCAAGTTTTGTATTACCTACAACTTCTGGAATTGCACCATTCCAAAATACAACTGTTCCTGCTATCAGCAACCTTGATGCTCAGTTTAGTTACAAACTATCAAGCATGAAGTCAATTATCAAAGTTGGTGGTACAAACCTATTTGGCAATCCATACTTCCAAGCGTATGGTAGTTCATCTGTTGGTACAACTTACTATGTTTCTATTTCGTTTGACGAATTGTTGAATAAATAATCTCAAAAATAAATTATTCCAAAAAAGAGGCCTTGTGCCTCTTTTTTGTTTAAATCCTTTTCAGATGAAAAAAATACTCGGCATATTGTTAATTCTCATCTTCTTGATAATTGGTGTTTTGTGGTATTTTAGGTCACAAATTCAAGATGAGTCTATTCCACAAACGGAAAGTTTAATTCCAGAAAATTCTCCTAAAAAAGCTTTAGCCATTTTTGCTCATCCTGATGATGAAATTACGCTCATAGGAACAATGAGAATGTTGAAACAACAAGGCGTTGAAACGAGTATATGCTATATGACTCGTGGCGAAGCAGGGTTAAATGGCAGTATTATCGACGTATCTAAAATCAATGAATTAGCAGATACTTCGTTGAATAACCTTAAAAAACAATTGGGGGAGCGTCGCACCAAAGAAGTAGATAATATTGCCAAGATATTAGAACTTAACAATCACGAAATGTTTGATTTTCCCGATTCTGGAACGTCTAATGTTCCCAAAGATTCCATAAAGAAAGTCGTGAGAGGGTTAATTCAGAAATATCAACCATCGGTTCTTTTTACCTTAGATGACAAAGTGGGCTTGTACGGTCATCCCGACCATAGAAATGTGTCCAGAGCCGTTTTAGAAGTATTCAGAGAAGATAAAGGTAAAGCAGGTTTTTCACCCCAAAAACTGTATCAAGTTACCTTACCCCAAAACATGATAAAGTTTGCCCTGAAAATTGCCGATGGTTTCCGAAAAAATTATCCCAAAGAGCCCGAAAAGGGACTTCCACAAGCAGATATCTGTGTATATATTTCACCTTATGGAAAATACAAACGAGATGCCATGCTTGCTCACGTGAGCCAAAGACCCACTTTTGATGATATGCAACCAGGGTTTGCAACGCTTCCTCCTTGGCTGTATTTCCGAGTATTTGACCGAGAATATTTTCATGTAATTGAATAATAACGCAACAACCATTAACTCATGAACACACCCAAACGATTGATTTTTTTAATCTTTCTTATCCCCTTTTTCGTACAAGCTCAAATAAATCCAGCCGCCGTTACGATTGTTAGAGACGAGTGGGGCGTTCCGCATATTTTTGCCAAAACCGACCCCGAAGTGGCGTATGGTTTGGCGTATGCTCATGCCGAAGATGATTTCAAAACGATTCAATTTACCCTTTTAGGAGGAAAACAATTATTAGGTCGATATTTAGGGAAAAACGGAGCGGCTGTTGATTATGCCGTTGCTCTGATTCGTGCCAGAAAAACCGTTCAAGAGAATATTAGTAGCCTTTCTCCTGAGTTCAAAGCCTTGCTTTCGGGTTATGTGGAGGGGCTAAACGCTTACGCACGTACCCACCCAAAAGAAGTTTTGGTAAAAGGAGTATTTCCTGCAACGATTGAAGACCAACTAACGGCATCAATGCTTTCGATTGCCTCTTTTTCGGGTTTTGACCGTGCCTTAAAAGCCATTTTTGATGGTACAATTCCAGATTTAGAACAATTTCGCCCCAAAGCTTCCAATGCTTTTGCTTTTAGTTCAGCCAAAACCACCGACGGGAAAACCTATCTAAACATCAATTCTCACCAGCCACTCGAAGGGCCTGCTTCTTGGTACGAAGCCCATGTTTGCAGTGAACAAGGGTGGAATGCGTTGGGCGGACTTTTCCCGGGAGCAGCAACGATTCTGCACGGCGTGAATGAGAATTTGGGTTGGGCTCACACGGTAAATTATCACGATAAATTAGATGTTTTTCAGTTAGAAATTAATCCAGCCAACAAAAATCAATATCGTTTTGACAACCAGTGGCTTGATTTGGAAGAAAGTACCGTAAAACTAAAAGTGAAATTAGCGGGCGTTGTCATTGGTGTAAAAAAGAAGATTTATTGGAGCAAATACGGCCCAACTGTTGTGGGTAAAACGGGTACATTTTCACTTAGATTTGCTTCACTTTTTGACGTAAAACCAATGGAGCAATGGTACAAAATGAACAAAGCTAAAAACTATTCAGAGTTTTATAATGCCTTGAAAATGACTGCAATTCCAGGATTTAATATTGTTTATGCCGACCGAGAGGATAATATATTTTACATAACAAACGGTAAAATTCCTTTCAGAAACCCAAAATTTAATTGGATAGGAACAATTGCTGGCAACACGTCAGAAACCCTTTGGAATACCTTTCACCCAATTGAGGATTTACCCCAAATTTTAAATCCAAAATCGGGCTATATTTTCAATACTAACAATACGCCTTACAGTGCCTCCGCCCCCGAAGACAATGTAAAACCCGAAAATTTTGATGCAACCATGGGCGTAGAACGTTGGGAAAATAACAGAAGTAAGCGTTTTCAAGAATTAGTTTCTCAATATCAAAAAGTCAGCTATGACGACTTTAAAAAGATAAAATACGATTTACAATTGCCCGAAAAACTAAGCTACTTTGTTGACCTTTCAGCCATATTCAACTTAAAGTCAAGCGATTACCCTGAATTAAAAAATGCCATCGAAAAAATACAGCATTGGAATAAAAGAGCCGATGCTGAGAACCCTGATGCCGCAGTTTTCATGCTTTTTTATAATTATTGCAACGACAAATTTTATCAACACGATGGCATTATTCAAAAACTTACAATTGATAATTGTTTAGAAGGCTTACGTTTTGCTAATAATCATTTGATGAAAAATTTCGGAACGTTAGACATAAAGTTGGGCGATATTCAAAAATTAGTGAGAAGAAAACGTGAACTACCTATGTCAGGCATCAGCGATGTAATTGCTGCCATGGGAAGTGTGCCATACAAAAATGGCAAGTACAAGGCTAATCAGGGTGAGTCTTATATTGAGTTGGTCAAATTTTCAAAAAATGCCCTTCCAGAAATTGAAACTATCAATTGTTACGGAGCGTCGAATCATCCAGATAGCCCACATTATGCCGACCAAATGGATTTTTTCGTTCAGCAAAAAACCAAGAAAATGACCTTAAATAAAGCCACCGTTTTGAAAGAAGGTAAAAGAATTTATCACCCCGAATAAAAACTTTTCCTGAAATATTGTGTTGTAATTAATGTATAAACATTTAATAATACCATGAAAAAACTATTTTTAACCCTTCTTGTATCAACCGTAAGTTATTTCGGATTTTCACAAACTTGTTGTTCTCCAACGTCAAGTCTTAAAAAAGACGATATGCAATTGATGGCTTCTACCAAGGAGTTCCAAAAGGCTCACGCAGAACCGCTTCCTTACACGCACGTAAGTATGGTTGGTGGGGAAATGATTGAATTCAAAACGCCAGACGGACAAATGGCAAATGCTTATTTGATTAAAGCAGCCGCAAAATCAAACAAATATCTTTTTGTTTATCAGGAATGGTGGGGTTTAAACGATTACATCAAAAAACAAGCGGAAGTTTTCTATAACGACTTGAAAGACGTAAACGTTATTGCCATTGATATGTACGATGGTAAAGTAGCCACGACGGCACAAGATGCAGGAAAATA
The DNA here is from genome assembly GCA_013298805.1 of Cytophagales bacterium. Classification (GTDB taxonomy): domain Bacteria; phylum Bacteroidota; class Bacteroidia; order Cytophagales; family Spirosomataceae; genus Arcicella. The sequence goes on from JAAFIU010000217.1 coordinate 5,811, forward strand.
TATGTCGGGTGCTGACCCTAAGCGTTTGCAATCAATTATTCAAGGTGCTGTGGCTTATGTAGGACCAAAAGCTAAAATTGCTTCGGTGGGTTGGTGCTTCGGTGGAGGTTTATCTTTGAAATCGGCTATTCTTGAAGGTAAACAAGCCGTTGGTTGCGTAATGTACTACGGAATGCCTGAGAAAGACGTTGAGAAATTAAAAACCTTAAATTGCGACGTTTTAGGTCTTTTTGCAGCAAAAGAACAATGGATTTCACCAGCAGTAGTAGCTCAATTCGAGAAAGATATGTCAGCAGCAGGAAAAAAAGTAAAAGTTAAAAACTACGATGCAGAACACGCTTTTGCAAACCCTTCAAATCCAAAATTTGATAAAGTAGCTTCGGAAGATGCTTATTCTTTAGCGATTAACTATTTGAAGAGTAAGTTTTAAATATACCCTTCCTTATCATTTGTGACGCAGTGCGTCACAAATGATAAAACATAAAAAACAGTAATTATTTCTACAATATCCTATCCCCAATTCCTTTCTCAGCTTTTCTGTAAATCATACTTTATCTTCATGGATTGTCTATAACTTTGATATGTCATTGTAAAAGGGAGCCTCTCCCTCTCTCAGTTATCCTTAATAATTAAAGCCATGTCCAAGCTAATGACAAACTTTTGAATTAAAGAAATTATGATATATCTCGATAATAACGCCACCACCCAAATTGACCCCAACGTTTTGGCGGTAATGCTTCCGTTTCTTACCGATAATTTTGCCAATGCAAGTTCTACTCATGCTTTTGGTTTAGGAGCAAATGATGCCGTTAAAAATGCTCGTCAACAAATGGCTGATTTAATTGGCTCGCAACCGCATGAAATCGTTTTTACATCGGGGGCAACTGAAGCTATTAATTTGGCTATCAAAGGGGTTGCCGAAAATTATACTAAGAAAGGCAAACATATTGTCGCTGTTCAAACTGAACACTCAGCCGTTTTGGATGTGTGCAAATACCTTGAAACCAAAGGTTTCGAAGTTACTTTTTTGCCTGTTCAAACCGATGGAATGATTGATTTAGAGGTTTTAAAAGCCTCATTACGTCCTGAGACTATCTTGGTGTCGGTGATGTTGGTAAATAATGAATTAGGCACGATTCAACCCATTAAAGAAATAGCAAAATTAGCTCATGAAGTAGGTGCATTATTTATGACAGATGGCACACAAGCCGTCGGTAAATTGCCCATCAATGTGGATGAATTGGATATTGATTTAATGGCGATGTCCGCCCATAAATTCTACGGAACAAAGGGTGTAGGTGCATTATTTGTCCGACAAAGACGAAACAGACTCGTAAAATTAGGAGCTTTATTACACGGTGGCGGACATGAAGGCGGCAAACGTTCTGGCACATTAAACGTTGCAGGTATTGTAAGTATGGGAAAAGCCACCGAACTATGTCAGCAACACATGAAAGCCGATACGCAAAGAATCGGAGCATTGAGAGACGAATTAGAAAAGGCTCTATTACAAATTTCTGATACTGCCGTTAATGGAAATACTGCTCACAGGCTTTATAATACCACAAATATCCAATTCAAAGGTTGTGATTCTGATGCTTTAATTATGGGTTTACAAGACATTGCTGTTTCCAATGGGTCTGCCTGTACTTCCGCTTCTATTGACCCATCGCACGTACTGATGGCATTGGGCATGACCGAAACGGAAGCCTTTTCATGTATTCGATTTAGCTTTGGACG
>JAAFIU010000292.1 GCA_013298805.1 Cytophagales bacterium
TTATAAAAATGAGCAGAAAATTGTTTTTAATCATACCCTAAATACGGCAAAACAGTATGATTTAGACGATGATAATGAGAAAAAAACGTATAAAGTACCCGATAATATTCAAGATGTAGTGAGTGGTTATTACTTTTTGAGAACGATAGATTTTTCAAAAATGGCAATTGGTGAAAGCGTTCCTGTTACCTTCTTTTTTGAAGGAGAAGTTTATAGTATGCGTTTAAAATACCGAGGAAAAGAGGTTGTTAAAACTAAATTCGGAAAGATAAATACCTTTAAAATTACACCTCAGTTACCCAAAAATGATTTTTTTCAAGATGAAGAATCAGTGAAATTATGGGTGACAGATGATGCCAATAAAATACCAGTACGTGCGGAAGTTGAATTGAAAATTGGCTCGTTAGCTTTAGATATTAGAAAATTTTCGGGACTTAAAAATAACATGAAGTTTTATTGAAAAAAGGTTTTAGTTTTTTGGGGTTAGGATTTAGCTTATTTTCTAAAACCTAATCCCCAACCCCTAAAACCTAACATCTACTCATCTCCTTTCAATGCTTTTTGATAAACTTCCAATACTCGTTTTCGGGCAAAATCATGGTCAACAATTGGGAGTGGATAATCAAAACTATTTAATTCTGGAACCCATTTTTTAATGTATTCCAAATTCTTATCGAATTTTTCGGTTTGTAATCTTGGATTAAAAACTCGGAAATATGGTGCTGCATCACAGCCACTTCCTGATGCCCATTGCCAACCACCATTATTGGCAGAAAGGTCAAAATCTAATAATTTTTGGGCAAAATAAGCTTCTCCCCAACGCCAATCAATCAATAAATGCTTTGTTAGAAAACTTGCTACTACCATTCGTACACGGTTGTGCATAAAACCCGTTGTGTTGAGTTCACGCATACCTGCATCAACAATTGGATAACCCGTTTTTCCTTCACACCATTTCTTGAATTCGGTTTCATTATTTCGCCATTGAATTTTATCGTATTCTTTTCTGAAAGCAAACCCTTGCCCGACGTGTGGAAAATGATGTAAAATATTGAAATAAAAATCTCGCCAAATCAATTCATTTAGCCAAGTTTCTGATAATCGTTGAGCGGTTCTTGCTAATGCTCGGATACTAACTGTACCAAAACGTAAATGTACCGAAAGCCTCGTTGTACCTTCCGTAGCAGGGAAGTCTCTTTTTTCTGCGTAATTTTTTACGATATTCTCTCGAACTTCTTTCTTAGGAAAAACCGTACTTGTCGATTGAAAACCCATGTCGGCAAGACTTGGCATTTCTATTTTATCGGTTTTTAGAAAGTTGTTAAAATACTTTTCGTTTGGATATGACTGTAAATAAAACGCATTGACCTTCTCCTTCCATTTTCTACTATATGGTGTAAAAACAGTGTATGGTGTTCCTGCACCCGATAAAATTTCGTTTTTCTCAAAAATAGCTTGGTCTTTAAACGTGTGAAAATCAACGGCTTCCGTCATTACATACTCTTTGACGGCTTCATCCCTAACTTGAGCGTAAGGTTCATAATCGTGATTGGTATAGATTGCTGAAACCTCATATTCATTCAATAATGCAGGAAAAACTTCTTCTGGAGTTCCATATTTTACCAATAATGTTGAACCTAAAGTTTGTAATTGTTCTTGGATTTCAGAAAGAGAATTATGGATAAATTGCACTCGTTTATCTTTTTTATCCTCTAATTTATCCAAGATATTTTTATCAAAAATGAAGATAGGCAATACAGGATTTCCTGATTTTAGGGCATGATACAATCCTGCATTATCATGTAAACGTAAATCTCGACGAAACCAAAAAATAGATATTTGTGACATATTGGAGTTTTTATTATTAAAATTTAACTGCCTAATGAGAGATTTGTTTTGAAATGAAGTTATTTATCTATTTTGCATAATTGTTTTACCGTACAATAAATCCGCTTTGTTTATTGTCGGAAAAATACATTTCTTGCATTCTTTTAAAAATAAATAAACCAAAACTACGAATGGAAAACGAACAACAACCACAATTTAGACAATTTTCTTACCACGGCGATGGCACGGAACTATTTAAAATTTACATCGTCAATTGGCTTTTAACAATCCTTACATTAGGTTTATATTACCCTTGGGCGAAGGCTTCTATTTTAAAGTATAATTATCAACATACTAAATTTGATGGTTCAAACTTTACTTTTCATGGCACCGGAAAAGAAATGTTTAGGGGTTTTATCAAAGTTGTAGCAGTTATTGGTATTTTGTACGGAGCATTAATTGCGGCTCAATTATCTGGCAATACTATCTTAACCTTAATTGTGTTGCTTGGGTTTTATGTTATCCTGCTCCTTTTAATTCCCATTGCTTTACACGGTTCAATGCGGTACAGAACCTCACGAAGCTCATGGAGAGGTATTCATTTTGGCTATCGTGGCGATAGAGGCGTTCTGACTAAACAATTTTTGACTGATGCTTTTCTGACAATCATAACAGCGGGAATTTACGGTGCGTGGTTTATTAATAACCTTCGGACGTACATTATTGGCAACATTCGCTTTGGAAATATTACATTTCAATACACAGGAAATGGTACTGATTTCTTTTGGCTAAATTTCAAAGGAAGACTTTTGACTTTTTTAACCTTGGGAATTTACTTTTTCTGGTATTCGATGGATTTATTTGAATATTTTGTCGAGAATATTTATGCTGAACAAGATGGAAAACCTTTACCAATTCGTTCAACTGCCAAAGGTGGTGATTTCTTTGTATTGTCTTTAGTAAATGGCTTGATGCTTGTTTTTACTTTAGGAATTGCTTTTCCGTGGGTACAAGCTCGTAATTTTCAATTTTTTATGTCTAATATTTGGGTACAAGGAGATTTTGACGGGAATTCTTTGGTACAAACTGAAGCTGAATACAGAGACGCATCTGGCGATGATATGGTGGATATGTTAGACCTCAATTTATTGTAATGAATACTTTTAGCATAAAATATTTTGACGGCGTAACCTCCGCCATTCAAGAAGGAACGGTGAAATTATCTTATGGATATTGGGACATTAGGCTTGAAAAACCTGATGGAACAATGTCTTCCATTCATTGGCAATTGAAGGATATTAAGCAAACCGAGTTTGTCGGGAATACTAATATTTTCAAATATGGTGATTTTCCTCAACAAACGCTTGAATGCAACGCCCCAGATTTTGTGAAGGCTTTATCTATGCAATACCCTGATTATGAGTTTTTTAAGAAGGAATATTTTTGGGCATTGAATAAAGGACTTGGTGTTTTTGTGGGAATCACGTCGGTTTTATTACTGCTTTGTGTAGGTGTTTATAAGTATATTTTACCCTCAGTAGCAGAAAGTTTAGCACTAACTGTTCCGCAAGAATACGAAATAAAATGGGGAAATATGATGTTTGAAAACATGATTCAAGCACCGAAAAAAGGTGAAAATGGAAGTGACTTAAATCTAACAAAAAATGACACTTTGACTAAACTTGCCAATCAGTTTGCGAAAGAAATAGATTTTAAAACGACTTATCCTATCAAAATTACGGTGGTCAATGAACCCATCGTGAATGCTTTTGCTTTGCCTGGGGGGAATGTGGTAGTTTTTAATGGATTACTCAAAAAGATGAAAAATAAAGAAGAGTTTGCCGCTTTATTGGGGCATGAAGTTGCCCACGTAACTCGTAAACACTCATTGAAAAATATCTTTAGAAGTTTATCGGGCTATTTATTTATCTCTCTGATTACCAATGATTTGAATGGGATTACTGCCGTGATTTTAGACAATGCCAATAAATTGCAAAATTTAGGATATTCACGAACATTAGAAGCCGAAGCGGATGAAAATTCAATGAAGATTTTAAAAGAAAATAAAATTCCAACAAAAGGCTTATATGGTCTTTTTGAAATTTTAGAAGATAGTTCTCAAGTTGCTCCACCAGAACTGTTGAGTTCGCATCCACTTACGGAAGAACGCATGAAGTTTGCCAAAAAGAATCAAATTATGAACGAAAAGGTGATTGAAAACCCTCGTTTAGAGGCTGTTTGGAGGGAAATGATAAAGGTAGAAGGGAGATTGTAATTTTACATTTTCTCTTTAGGAAAATTGTAAATTTAAACGGACTATTTTTGACTTGTAGGAACTTCCCGAAATAACTCCGTTAGGGGTTTAATACTTTCGGGAAGTTAACAGGTACACTTATTGTATAATTTCCCTTAAAATACAAGCTCTATTTGTAGTCTTGAATATTCAAAATATTACTACAGAATCCATATTCACTGGGTTGATTGGAACAAATCATCAAAAGCCTGTTTTTAGAATGCTCTTGAACGTTTTTTAAGTACCATTCTGTCGCTTTTATGTCAAGGTTGGACGTTGGCTCATCTAACATCAATATCTCCGAATCTGACCAGAACGCTAAACCTAATTTCACCCTTTGTTTCATGCCCGACGAAAAGAATTTCAGAGCTTTGTTCTTGGCTTGTGGTAATTCAATAAAATCGGTAAAATCAGAAGATGAAAGATTATTTTTGAAGGGTTTAAACTGTATGTGAAAATCAATGATTTCAGAAAGTGTGAAATCTTCAATTAATTCTAAATAAGGAGCAGCTATAACAAGATGTTTATAATAATTATCAATTTCAAGATTTTTCTCTCCGATTTGATAATGAATTTCTCCTTCTGAATGTGGAATAAAACCCGATAAAACCTGTAAAAGTGTTGATTTCCCACTTCCATTTGCACCCACAAAAGTATATGATTCTCCCGAGTGAAATTCGTAATTCAAATTTCTAAAAATCCATTCATTACTGAATTTTTTACCAAGATTTTGTGCAATTATTTTCATAATGTTTTAAACCGAAAAGTCGCAAGGACGCTACATAATTAACGACTTTGCGACTTTGAAATATTGTCTATTTGTAAATCAACATTTCAGTGTCTTTACAAAATAATTCTAAAATTAAACTTTTGCGTTTTCCCGTCTTAGCGGTTAAACTCTTCCTTACGAAAGTCCTTTCATAATTCCTCTTTCAGAAGTGCGAATGAAGTTTACAATTTCATCACGCTCTGCTGATGCGGGTAAGTTTATTTCTATTTCAGAAAGGGCATCGTTATTGTTTAAATTTTTGAGATAAACATAACGGTAAGTTTCTTGAATTTGAGAAATTTGTTCATCCGTAAATCCACGTCTTCTTAAACCAATCG
>JAAFIU010000155.1 GCA_013298805.1 Cytophagales bacterium
AAGATAAATATTTACGTCTTTATTCAGACTTTGATAATTTCCGTAAACGTACAGCCAAAGAAAAATTAGACATGATTCAGTCGGCTTCGGAGAAAGTTATTGTGGATATTTTACCTGTCATTGATGACATCGAAAGAGCAACCGCAAATGCTCAAGAAGGTGAAATTTCAGAGGGAATTCACTTGATTTTTAATAAGCTAAGTAATACGCTGTCATCTAAAGGGCTAAAACCAATGGAGGCAAAAGGCGAAGTGTTCAACGCTGATTTACACGAAGCAATTACGCAATTCCCCGCTCCAACTGAGAATGACAAAGGAAAGGTTTTTGACGTAGTAGAAAAAGGATATTATTTAAACGATAAAGTTATTCGCTTTGCGAAAGTTGTAGTAGCAAATTAGGTGTTAGGAATTAGGAATTAAGGTTTAGGGTTTGAGAAATTTTCATCCCTAACTGACTCTAACTCCTAAGCCCCAACACCTAACCCCTAATTTTATGGCAAAAAGAGATTATTACGAAGTATTAGAGATTTCAAAATCTGCTTCGGAAGAAGAAATAAAGAAGGCTTATCGCAAGATGGCGATAAAATTTCACCCTGATAAAAACCCTGGTGACAAAGCGGCTGAAGATAAATTCAAAGAAGCGGCTGAAGCTTACGAGGTGCTTTCGGATGCTAAGAAAAAAGCCCAATATGACCGTTTTGGACACGCTGGTATGGGCGGAGCCGCTGGTGGTGGTGGTTATGGTGGGCAGGGCATGAACATGGACGATATTTTCAGTCAGTTTGGAGATATTTTTGGTGGTGGTGATGGTAGTCCATTTGGCAGTTTCTTCGGTGGTGGTGGCGGAGGTCAGCAACAACGCAGACGTAAAGGTTCAGACCTTAGAATTAAACTCAAATTAAACCTTGAGGAAGTTGCGAACGGCGTTGAGAAAAAAATTAAAGTAAAACGTCATGTTACTTGTAAAGCTTGTAGTGGAAATGGTGCTAAAAATGGCACAGAATTAAACACTTGCCAAACTTGTGGTGGAGCTGGACAAGTTCGTAGAGTTCAACAAACGATGTTGGGGCAAATGGTGACAACTTCACCGTGTCCAACTTGTAATGGAGAAGGAAAGCAAATCAAAACTCGTTGTGAAGTTTGTTTTGGAGAAGGTCGTGTTTTAGAAGAAGAAATTATCCCGATCAAAATCCCTGCGGGTGTTGCCGAAAGTATGCAACTGTCAATGTCTGGCAAAGGAAACGTACCGCCACGTGGAGGTGTTGCAGGTGATTTATTGATTGTTATTGAAGAAGAACCCGACGAAGTTTTACATCGTGATGGCACAAACGTAATATACGATTTGCACCTAAACTTTGCAGATGCAGCTTTAGGAACAACCGTAGAAGTACCAACCATTGGCGGAAAAGCCCGTATTACAATTGAAGCAGGTACACAATCAGGGAAAATTTTACGTTTGAAAGGTAAAGGAATTAAAGAATTGAACGGTTACGGAGTAGGAGATGAGTTGATTCACATTAATTTATGGACTCCGAAAAGTTTGAGCAAAGAAGAAACCGAAATGCTCGAAAAAATGCGGACTTCAGCCAATTTTGAGCCAAAACCCAATAAAAACGATAAAAACTTCTTTGAGAAAATGAAAGATTTCTTTAATTAGTAACACAGATTTCTTCTGTAAATATAAATGAATTATAAAAATCCCTCGAACTAACTTTGAGGGATTTTTTATGCCCGAATGAAACTTCTTAACGTTTTTTTCGTTATCTACTTGGAACATAAAATTCCTAAAAAATATCAAATCATTCATATTGAAACGATAATTTCCATTCAATGTGGCTACAACAAAATCAATTTACAAAATGAAAAAGTTACTATTATTTGCAACGCTTATTTTCTCTGCTTTCATCAGCAACGCTCAACATGATATGAGCAAAGACGCATCAAAAATGCCTTCTCCTCCAGCAAAAGCAACGGCAACAGTTGGCGGAGCAGAGGTAACAATTAATTATCACCAACCAGCCGTAAAAGGTCGTAATGTATGGGCGGGTGACCTTGCACCTTACGGGAAAGTATGGCGTACAGGAGCAAACGATGCTACAACCTTTGAAGTAAGCAAAGACGTAACCGTTAATGGAAAAGCTTTAAAAGCAGGTAAATATGCTCTTTTTACAATTCCTGGAGAGAAAGAATGGACAATTATTTTCAACAAGACATCTAAGCAGTGGGGTGCTTATGGTTACAAAGAAGCAGATGATGTTTTGAGAGTAACTGCAAAACCAGAAGCTAACGAAATGACTGAACGATTGACTATTAAAGCTGAAAATGCTGGACTTGTAACTTTGGCATGGGATAAAGTAAAAGTAGGTTTTATCGTGAAGTAATACTTTGATTATCAATAAGTAATAAAAAATCGTCTGAATTGATTTAGACGATTTTTTTAGTTTAATAGTATTTCAAAAAATCATATTAAAGTTTTATTCCTTCTATAAATTTCGTTAATTTTATGATGAACTTATGATATTAAACATAAAAAAATAGCATTACTAAATTACCTAATACCAAAACGGCATGATTTTAGGGCAAAATACATTATTAAAAGTCCTAATCTTTATCAATATGAAAAAACTACTAATAGTAGCTTTTGTAATCTTTACAAATTCACTTTTTGCTCAGACATTTATGGCACAAACTGACCCGCCCACATTGGGACACGTTTGTCCAGACTTTACAATGTCGGTAATCACTGCCAATGGTAGCGAAAAGAACATTACGCTCAAGGAACTTCGAGGCAAAATATTAATCATAGAATTTTGGGCAACTTACTGTTCTCCTTGTATTCCGTCTCTCAAACATTTTGATAAATTACAGGCCCAGTTTGGCAACGCCGTGAAATTTGTGGCTATTTCAGAAGAAAATAGAGATAAAGTAGATGCTTTCATCGCCAAACGTGGCTTTAAACATATTTCATTTGCAATGGACTGGGGGCGGAAATTAAATGATATGTTTTACCATCATTTTATTCCGCATACCGTTGTAATTGACCAAGAGGGTGTGGTTAGAGCATTTACTTCTCCCGATGAAGTTGACCAATTTATAATAGGAAAAATGATAAATCATGAACCTGTAAGTTTTACAATGAAACATGAATATCAAGAATCGTCATATACACAATCAGCCTCAACAAACAACACACAACAGTCTTATGAACAACCAATAATTGTCTATAAACCTAAAAGTCAAACCTATAAAGTTGAATTTTCAAATTATAGAGAAGGACAAACAACTGAGTTTATTAAAGAATCTTCCTCGGAATATCGTTTCGTGAATTGCCCAATATCCTTGATGTATCAAATTTTATATGACCAAAAAACGAGTAGAGTTATTTTTGATGTAAACGACCGTAGCAAATATACCTTTGAACGCCAAAATATGTATTGTTTAGACTTGAATGTCCCTGATTTTATGGGTAAAACACTTCAAGAAGTAGGTTTACAACAATTGGAATTTCTTTTTCCATTAAAATCAAAAATGGAAACTCGAAATCAAAAAGCATTTGCCATTCAAAAGTCGGATTTAATAGGAGCAATCGCCAGTAAAGATAGCCTTGGAATTACCCAAAAAGGCTTGACTATCAGAGACTTAATAAATTATTTAGAGAGTAACCCTCAGTTAGTAGATAATTTACCCGTAATCAATGAATCTGGCCTTGACGACAAAACTGTCATTGATTTAGACTGGTTCCAAAATTATCACGATTCAGTAGAAAATCGTCTTCGAACGCTTGGGTTACATGGAGAGGTTAAAATGGCGGATATTCCATGTTTAATTCTCTACGAGCAACAATTGGTTAGCAAGAATGAATAATTTACTTGATTTTGGGTTTTAGATTTTAGTAATTTGTTATTGAAATGCTTTTTTGTAAGTTTTTGACAGTCAGATGTTTGTAAAAAATATTACCCATCATTTATCACTTATCATTCATCACTAATGAATAATTGATTACCGTTTCTTATCTTTACCACAATAATCAATTTTATTTTAATATGAAAAAAGTCTTAATTGCCGAAGATAGCTCAGTTATCCAAAACCTCGCAAAAAAAATATTGGAGTTCCAAAACTTTGAAATTCATTCTGTAAAGAATGGTCAGCAAGTTTTAGACGCTCTTGATAAAGAGGATTTTGATATACTTTTGCTTGACATCAATATGCCTGTAATGGACGGAATGGAGTGTGCGAAAGCAGTACGTAATTTGAAAGATGAGAAAAAAGCAAAATTACCAATGATTGCTATTACTGGTAATGCTCGCAACTATTCTATGGACGATTTCAAAGAAGCTGGTTTCGATGATATGTTGGCAAAACCTCTTAATTTTGATGCTCTTGTAGCACAAGTAAAAGTATTAACTGAGTAATTTCGTAGGTATAAGGTATTAGGTCGTAGGTATGAGGTAAATATAGTAGATAATTTTCTGCTTGAAATTTATGGCTCATATCTCATAACTACTACCTTATACCTCATACCTACCCCAATCATGCAAATCACCTTCTTAGGCACTGGTACATCGCAGGGCGTTCCCGTAATTGCCTGTGATTGCGAGGTTTGTCAATCCCTTGATTTTCGAGATAAAAGACTTCGGGTTTCCATTCATGTTCAAATAAATGGAAAAAGCTTTGTTATTGATGCAGGTCCCGATTTTCGCCAACAAATGCTTCGTGAAAGGGTCAAAAATCTGGATGCTATTCTGTTTACTCACGAACATAAAGACCATACCGCAGGACTTGATGACGTAAGAGCTTATAATTTTTTCCAAAAACGAGATATGCCTATTTATGGAAGAAAACACGTTTTGGCACAGATTAAACAAGAATTCTATTACGCTTTTACTGAAGTTAAATATCCTGGAACCCCCCAAATTACGCTTAACGAAATTATTAATGAGCCATTTCAGGTAGAAGGAGAAACCTTTACGCCCATTGAAGTGATGCACATGAAACTGCCTGTATTCGGTTTTCGGGTGCATGATTTTGCTTATATCACTGATGTCAATTTCATTTCGGAGAAAGAACTGGAAAAACTCAAAGGTTGTAAAGTAGTGGTGATGGGAGCTTTAAGAAAAGAAAAACATCTTTCACATTATACTTTGTCAGAAGCAGTAGAAGTTTTAGAAAAAATTGCTCCCGAACAAGCATATCTTACCCATTTAAGTCACCAAATGGGCTTGCATCGAGAAGTAGAACAAGAACTGCCCCCGTTTATTAAATTGGCTTATGATGGCTTGGTTTTGAAGTTGGATTAAAGTCTCATTTTATGCAAAATAGTAAGTCTTAGTATATTTCTATCAAAAAAATCTTTGCCCGAACTTCTCTGCTGATACCAGTGTAAATATCCCATTTCTACCGAAAAATTCTTGGATAAAACCTTCTCCAAACCTACATAAACACGGTTTTGGTCGAAGTGATTATAGACAATTTCTCCCCCAAAATTGACCATTAATTCATCTGCAATTTTTAGATTCGTTGGCGTTTTACTTTCTGATTTGCTAAGATTTATGACTAACTGTGGACGATAACGAAAACGGAAATTAAAATCTGAACCCTCTAAAAGTTCTATTCCATTATTTTTTCGGATAAATCGTTCATCCAATCTAAAACGATGGGATAAAGTCACTTTTTTTCCTAATGCTTGACTTTGGGTAATTTCTTGAAAAGGTCTAATTTCGGGTACAACTAACGTGGAGGTAGCATCTGGAAACTGAGGACTTTGTTGAGAATAAGTAATGCCAGCACCTATGTCAAAATTTGGTGCAATTTTATAGTGGATATGACTATGAGCAATGACATGATGAAGTCGACTATTGTCCATAAACCTACGCATATCGACTTCGTTGTGCCAAGTCCATTTTGAGTTTAATGAAAGTTGGTTGTAGTAGCGAATCCAATAAAGATTTTGATTGCTAATATTAGCTTGTCCAAATAATTGGCTACAAATCAGAAAAGTAAAAATTAAAAAGTAGTATTTCATCATATATAATCTATTGACTGAATAGATTTACAAATATCCTAAAAATTTAGCGACAGAAAAAGTCTGTGTCGCTAAAAGTACAAAATTGTGATTGATACGCTTTTTGATTAGTTTTGATACTTAATTACAATCTGTAACCATAAATTTTATGAGAAAAATTATTTACTGCTTCCTACTTTCAGGAATGTTATTTTCTTGTTCTGATAAGAAAGTTTCTGAAAATACCCAAGATTCAACCCAAATTGTCTCAAAAGACTCTGTTAGTTCATCGGTACAATCTTCAGAAGTGATGTTTCTTGAAGATGTTTTACAATGTGTTGATTTAAAGGGGCTTGAAACTAAATATGGTGCTAAAAATGTACAGAAAGAAGCATTGGTACAAACGGGTGATGGTGATTTTAAAGTGACCAAACTTTTTCCGAATACTCCCAAAGAAGTAGAAATTTATTGGAAAGACGGTGAAGATTATAAGAAAATTCAAGATGCCGTGGTCAAAGGAGGTTTTAGCAAAACAAGTGATGTTGCCCCAACATCTATTTGGGAGTCTAAAGAAGGTTTGAGATTAGGCATGAAAATGTCGGAAGTAATAGCCCTGAATGGTAAAAACTTCACAATTACGGGTTTAGGCTGGGATTTAGGCGGAAATGTGGTGAGTTGGGAAGGTGGAAAATTGAACAACAAAAATATTTCGATACGTTTTAATGATTATTCAACTAATAATGGTGGACTTTCTGAAACTGAGTATAGTTCAATTTCGGGCGATAGAGAGTTCGACACTCAGCACGCAGCTATTACAAAACTAAATCCAACGGTTGATGAATTGTCTGTTTATCTAAAACCCGAAATTGATGCTGAATTGGGGAAAAAATTAACGAAGGAAGTTGAGAAAAAACAAATTCCAAGATAAAATGTGATGGAATGATTTGTGATTGAGTGGAATTCGCTCAATCACAAATCATAATTATTTTAATTTCGTATTTTCCAAATGTCTGGTAGCATCACGTTTGGTTTTTTTGTCCAGATTTTTCTGCAAAGCGGTTGTTAAATCAATCCCTGTTTGGTTGGCAAGGCAAATCAAAACAAATAGCACATCAGCCATTTCATCTCCCAAATCTTTGGTTTTATCCGACTCCTTTTCAGATTGTTCTCCGTAACGACGGGCGATAATTCTCGCCACTTCACCTACCTCTTCGGTAAGCATAGCCATATTGGTTAATTCATTAAAATACCGTACTCCAACGGTTTTAATCCATTCATCAACCGTTTTTTGTGCTTCTTCTATGGTCATTTTTGATTTAAGGTATTGTGAAAGTAACTGCCCATAAACCCGCCAAATAAGCAGGGAAAGGGCGATATATAAGTGATAAATTGAAAGATATTGATATTTTTTGGGCTAAATCCGAAAATTCCACTCAGAAAAAATCCTGCAAAAATACTGATTGCAAGCTGTAAGGCGGTTATCCAACCTTTTTGGGGTTGAAGATAACCAAAAATAATAGCCGAAATAAAAATGCTTAACAAAGGAATGTGAACGACACTACTTTTTAGGCTGATAGAAATAATGATAATAGCTGCTATAAGAGCAAGCAGAGAATTACGAATCATATTTTATTTTTAGAATCTAAAATGATGGTAACTGGCCCATCGTTGACTAAACTAACTTTCATATCTGCCCCGAATTCGCCCGTTTGGATGGGTTTTCCTATTTCTTTTTCAATCTGTAAAATTGTTTTTTCGTACAAAGGAATGGCTATTTCTGGACGAGCAGCTTCAATAAAACTCGGACGATTTCCCTTTTTTGTACTGGCTTGAAGCGTAAATTGGCTAATCAGTAAAATATTTCCATTGATAGCAGAAAGGTCTAAATTCATTTTCCCTTCTTCATCAGAAAATACCCGCATACCCACAATTTTCTTAGCAATCCATTCTAAGTCTTCTTGTGTGTCGGTGTGTGTAACGCCCAAAAGGACGAGAAAACCTGTTTGAATCGCTCCTTTGATATTTCCATCAATTTTGACGGATGCTTCTGAAACTCTTTGAATTACGGCAATCATTTCTAATGTAGTACGATTCTCCAGAATCGTTTGAAGTAGTTTTACTTTGATAGCGAAGAAATACGATTCTGGAGAATCATACTACATCAATAAATAAACAATCAATAAATAAACTCCATACCCTAAAAGGTCGTTGGTCGTAGTGATAAAAGGTCCAGAAGCTATGGCTGGATTGATGTCAAATTTATTTAAAACTAATGGCGTTAGCGTTCCCATGAAAGAGGCTAATAATACCACCGAAAATATAGATAATGCAATGGTCAATGATAGTTGTACATTTACACTATCAACGACTAATGAACCCGCAAAAGCGAACATCCCCGCAATAATGGCATTAAAAAATGCTACTTTCAAAACCTTCCAAAGACGTTGACTCAATGATAAATCAATACCTGATTTATCCGCTAAACTTTGCACAATTATCGACGAAGACTGAACTCCAACATTACCACCCGTTGAACCAATTAGGGGAATAAAAAAGGCAACAGCAGGGATTTTGGTCAATAAATCTTCAAAATTATGAATTAATCTTGCCGCAAAAAAACTACCTACCATACCGCCCAATAACCAAGGTAAACGTGAACGAACCAATTTCCAAACACTGTCATCTTCCTCTACATCTTCCGAAATACCCGTCATCGCCTGCACGTCTTCTTGAGCTTGTTCCGTGATAAAATCGACCACGTCATCAATCGTAATTCTACCCAATAAACGCCCTTGAATATTTACCACTGGTACGGCATCAAGGTCATATTTTTGCATAACGTCGGCTACTTCTTCACCCGTTGCGGTGGTTTTCACAGAAACAATATCATCCGAATAAATATCCGCAATTTTTGACCCTTTTTTTGCCAAAATAATCTTCTTCAAAGAAACTCTTCCTTGCAGAATAAGGTCATCGTCAACTACATAAACGGCGGTTACGTTTTCAACATCTTCGGCTTGCCTTCTAATTTCCTCAACGCATTCAGTTACAGACTGTTTGATATTGATTTTTACCAATTCTTTTTGCATCAAACCACCCGCCGAATCTTCGTCGTAGTGCATCAAATCATTGACAAAACGAGCTTGCTCTTTATCCTTCAAAAGCCCAACAATATCCTCTGAAATACCCTTTGGTTGCTCATTTAAAATATCAACGGCATCATCAGAATCCACTAAATCAACATATTCGGCAATTTCTTGCGGGGTAAAATTCTTGAGGAATTTTTTACGGTCGTCCGTATCCAGATTGGTGATAATTTCTGCCCCTAATTTTTTATCCAATAAACGCACTAAATAATGCGATTCTTCTCCACTCAACTCGTACAAGATATTGGTAATATCCGCAGGATACAGTTCTTCCATCTCAGTCTTGATAAGTTCATTATCTTGCTGATTAATGGCAGTTTGTATTTTTTCGAGGTACTCTTTTGTTAATTCAAAAGGTGTTAATTCGAAGGGTTGTTGTGGGTTTAGTTCCATATTTGATTGTAAGGACAATAAGGCAAATTTCAATAAGTCACCATTAATCTTTTTGACTTTGGATGTTTTTTTAATAGATATTCTTGGGTAGAATGCTGAATGTATCGCAACTTTCTTAAATATTCTTTAGGTGTAAATTTAGTTATTTTCACAGTTGGAATTATGGCACTTGCAAGACCAATAGCCACGGCTGAAACAACAGCAAGTGGAGCAAAATATATGGCAAATAGTGCGGCATAAGGTAAAGCGAATGCGGCTTCTCCCGAAAAAATACCCACTAATAATAAAATACTTCCTGCACCAACGCCTGCACCTTCAATAAATAAAAACGTCGAAGCAAAACCATGTCCAAAATTATTTTTACGTTTTATTTCAAGTGATTTTATTGCTGAAATATGATAAAATCGTTTCTCATAAACTGAATCTAAAATGACAATCCCGTTTGAATCAGCAGCGTACAAAAGCCCTTTTTTGCTCCCTTCGTCTGTTTTAATTTTAACGATAAATCTACGGCTATCTCGCTTTAAAAAACGAATTGTTGTTTGAGTCGTATCTGCTATTTGAGCATAAATGTGTAAACTTTGAAAAATCAAAAAACTTAATAGGAAGAATTTGTATGTGCTTTTCATGAGGAAATTTTTTTACTCAAAATAAAGATTTTAAGATGTAATCTTCTATTTAGACAATCATTCTTTTAAATTCCCTTATTGGTTACTCTTTCTGACTATTTAACAAAAATACAAACACATCCCTAAAGACTTTGTAAAACGATAAAAGATTTAATGCAAATGTTACATTGCGTGTTAACAAATTGTATATTGAAGTGAAAATATAAATT
>JAAFIU010000129.1 GCA_013298805.1 Cytophagales bacterium
TTACGTTCCGAATAATAATCGTTCTCAATTTGTAGAAAAAGGCTCAAATATGGTTTTGATGGATGCTTATAATGCCAATCCATCGTCAATGTCGGCAGCCATTAAGAACTTTAATAATTTGAAAGCTGATAAAAAAATGGTGATTTTGGGTGATATGTTTGAATTGGGAGATGAAGCCGAAGCAGAACACCAAGCCATCGGAAAGCTTTTAAACGAGTGTAATTTTGATAAAATATTATTGGTCGGTTCATTGATGGAAAATGCCGTGAATGAATTGCCGATGATGAAAGTGCTTTATTTTCCTGATAAATTTGGTTTACATACCTGGTTGCAAGATTATCCGCAAACCAATACGCACGTACTCGTAAAAGGTTCTCGGGGAATGGGGTTAGAGAGTGTTTTACAGTTTTTGTAATGTACCACAGACTTCAGTCTGTATGGAGAAAAAAATACTTACAGACTAAAGTCTGTATTACATCAATAGCCGTTTACTCATTAACCATACCATTTACTCATTCACGGATAAAGATTACGGTTGGGGAATATTAATTTTAGGGTATCTTACGTTAGTGAATGTAGAATATTTTAAAAATAATAAATTTAGCACCCATCAAAATCATGGACAACTATTCATCTCGGAACTCCCCACAAAAATCTGATAGTAATAATGCTCTCAAAGCTGGTTTAGTCGTAATGACTTTATTATCAGGCGGCTTAGGCTATATGCTTTTCCAATCGAAGGAAACAGTTAATAATCAGCAAGAAGTAATTAGTACGAAGGTCATGGAATTGGCTCAAACTCGAACTAAGTTAGACTCAATTACGGTACAATTAGATGCTCAAATTGCGGAAGTCCAAAAATTAGGAGGGGATGTTACGGAACTCCAAGCCGCAAAAGCTGAATTAGAGCAAGATAAAAAAGATTTAGCAAAGCGTTCATCGACTGAAATTGCCAGTGTGAAAGCTAAATACGAAAATAAAATCAGAAATTACGAATCTTTATTGACGGCTAAAGAACAAGAATTAGTGAAACTTCGTGAAGAAAATGGCGTATTAGCTTCTGAAAATCAAAATCTTAGCTCTGAAAATTCTAATTTGAAAACTGAAAAGCAAGGTTTAGCTCAAAGCGTTGAAAAAGAAAAGGCTGAAAAAGAGGAAGTAGCATCTAAAAATAAAATTTTAGCCGAAAAAGTAACCAAAGCCGCCGCTTTAAAAGCTGAATACGTGAAGGTTATCGGTATCAACGAAAAAGGAAAAGAGTCGGAAGAGAAGCGTTATAAAGCGAAAAAGTTAGCTAAAATTAAAATTGTTTTCCAATTAGCTAAAAATGACGTGACCGAACAAGAACGCAAAACGGTTTTTATCCGAGTGCTTGACCCAGACGGTTCAACGATTTTTGATTCGGCAACTGGTTCGGGAAATTTTACCTATAATGGTCAAGAATTGGCATACACTACTCGTGGAGATTTGAATTACGACAATGAAAACCTTTATATCGAAATGGTTTATAGTCGTGGAGGAACGCCTTACCGTGAAGGCAAATATAACGTAGAATTATACGCCGAAGGTTTCAAAATTGGAATGGGTGGTTTTGAGGTAAAATAAAAATTTGTAGATATTTTTAAGGACGACTTCGTTTTGAACGAAGTCGTCCTTTGTGATTTATGGAGAATAGCCAACTTTTTGAAAGTTGGCTATTCTTTTTTAGCATCCACAAAAGCCTTTGAAAGTGTAAAAATAAGTTTTCTTTTTCAGGACTAACTTTACTTTATAAAGCTGATATTCCAAACAAGAATTTGGTTCTTTTCGAGTCGCTGTTTGTCGGATAAAAATACTCATATTTCCATTTGCATAACCCACTGGATATTTGTTTGAGCCTTTGATTTCGTGCAAACTTTCATCTTTCCCAGATAAATTGAACAAGGCAATATTTCTTTCTAAGGAATCCTCTTCCGACAAATTCGCAATTATTTTACGTCCAGATTCTATATAACACCCTGCGTGACTTTTAGGGTCGAGCAGAGATTTGAAACTTGGTTTTTGTGCGAATGTATTTGCATAAACTACAAAAAGTAAAACTGCTATAAGGATTGATTTCATGAGAATTTTTGAGTTAAAGTTTTATGAGAACAATTTAGAACAAAAATTCCACAAGTCTTTCTAATATTTAGTATTCGGTATGCTATCATTTTCACGGGAGGAAAACTGTTTGGGGTAAGTGTTTTATATTAAATAATTTAAAAAAAAGTTTGCTTATATACTCTTGAATAACTGCAAAAGGTAGATAAATAATCTTTGTAAATTTATTTTTACGATAAAATATCTGATTTTAGTGATTTTGGCGGAAAAACTGAAAACTTCTGCTCAATCATTTTTTAAATCAAAGATAAAGGCACTAATTTTGTATTATTCTAAGAAATAGCATTGTACAAAAATTATTATAAAAATGTCAACTGAAACGCAACAGTACGTTCCGTACAAAGTAAAAGACATCGCTCTTGCAGAGTGGGGTCGCAAAGAAATTCGTTTAGCAGAAGCTGAAATGCCAGGTTTGATGGCTCTTCGTGCTGAATACGGTGCTGCACAACCATTGAAAGGTGCAAGAATCGCAGGATGTCTTCACATGACAATCCAAACAGCCGTTTTAATTGAAACTTTAACTGCTTTGGGTGCTGACGTAACTTGGTCATCATGTAATATTTTCTCTACACAAGACCACGCTGCGGCTGCAATCGCTGCTGCTGGTATTCCAGTTTATGCTTGGAAAGGTATGAACGAAGAAGAATTCAACTGGTGTATTGAACAAACTTTATTCTTCGGAGAAGAGCGTCAACCATTAAACATGATTTTGGATGACGGTGGTGACTTAACAAACATGGTGTTTGATGAATATCCTGAGTTAATCGACGGTATCAAAGGACTTTCTGAAGAAACTACTACGGGTGTTCACCGTTTGTACGAGCGTTTGAAAAACGGAACATTATATCTTCCTGCTATCAACGTTAACGACTCAGTAACGAAATCTAAATTTGATAACAAATACGGTTGTAAAGAATCATTAGTTGACTCAATTCGTCGTGCTACTGACTTAATGTTAGCTGGTAAAGTGGCGGTTGTAGCAGGTTATGGTGACGTAGGAAAAGGTTCTGCCGAATCTTTACGTGGTGCAGGTTGTAGAGTTTTAGTAACTGAAATTGACCCAATTTGTGCTTTACAAGCAGCAATGGATGGTTTTGAGGTAGTTACAATGAACGAAGCCGCTACTCGTGCAAACATCTTTGTAACGGCTACTGGGAACTTAAATATCATCCGTGAGCGTCATTTCAGATTGATGAAAGATAAGGCTGTTGTTTGTAACATCGGTCACTTCGACAACGAAATTGATATGGCTTGGTTAAACGGTGCTTATGGTTCGACAAAAGAGCAAATCAAACCACAAGTAGATTTATACACAATTGATGGCAAAGAAATCATCATTTTGGCAGAAGGTCGTTTAGTAAACTTAGGTTGTGCTATGGGACACCCATCTTTTGTAATGTCTAACTCTTTCTGTAACCAAACTTTGGCTCAGTTAGAATTGTGGGTAAACACAGACAAATACGAGAAAAAATTATATATCCTTCCTAAGCATTTAGATGAGAAGGTTGCCTATTTGCACTTGGCTCACATCGGTGTAAAGTTAGACAGATTAGAAACAGACCAAGCTGAATACATTGGAGTATCAGTAGATGGACCTTACAAATCTGATTTGTATCGTTATTAAGATTTTGGACTTTTGAGAATTTAAAACTCCCTGTCAGATTTATCTGGCAGGGAGTTTTTTGTATTTACAGAAACTAATATCTATTTTTAAGTTAAAATTATACACAAATGGTAGCTACTCGCTCACAAATACGAAAAAAACGTCTTCCTGTTAAAGCGAAAGATATACCTCCATACCTTATCTACGAAGTGATGGACGGAAAACCTATTTATTATGAAGGATTTAGAGAAGTTCTAACAAACCAAAAGACATTTGAAGAAATAATGGGAAGTAGCATATTACAAAGTAGAATTATTGCAATTTTAATTCAATATTTCTCTAAACTTATATCGGATGAGTTTGAGATTTTTACCAATGAATTTGGGATTCATATTGAACATAATGATAATTTATGTGGAGATTTCGGTATCTATCACATAAGCCAATTTGAAGGTGTGGATATGAACAATAAATACACTACTATCCCTCCCAAAATAATGATTGAAATAGATACACAAGCCAATGTAGATTATGTTTTAGATAACGATTATTTCCATAAGAAAACACAAAAGCTGCTTGATTTTGGCGTTGAAAAAGTGATTTGGTATTATACAAATTCCAAGAAAGTAATGGTGGCAGAAAAGGATAAATCTTGGATGATTGATAATTGGGATAAAACGATAGAAGTGATGCCAACTCTTAATCTTTGTCTTACTGATTTGATGTTGAAAAAAGGTATTACTTTGTAAAATTCTTGATTATTGAACTCCTACTATACGTAGGAGTTTTTGCTTTTCAGCAAGAATTATTCGTAATTTGCACACAAACATATAAAAACTGCCTTGCTTACAAAATCATTACATATAGAGCCATCTTTGAAAAGAGAAAGTCCCAAATTTGATATTGAGAAATTAAATCAATACAAACTTTCTTGTGAGGTTTCAGAAACATCCTTTTACTGTGAAGTCGCAGACTTGGCAGATAACGAAGTGATTGCTTCTGAAAACTACCAATTTCCATTGTCTGAAACTGATATATCAATTACTCAATTACTACAAGCTATTTATGAAACACATGATTTCTTGAAGTCGCTGAAATGGAAATTAGTTGAAATAGTGATTGATAATCAAGCATTTACTTTAGTTCCCGCAGATTTATTTAGGAAAGAATATACCATTAGATACCTTCAATTGGCGAAAGGTGTACTTATTACAGATGAAGAGGAAGTGAATGCTTATACGCATGAAGACTTAGGAATTATCAATGTGTATAGTACAGACCGTGAATTATATAATTGGTTCTCAGAGGTTTATCCTTTAGTAGATATTATTTACAAACACAAAACAAGTCAATTGATTGACTTTGCGGTGTCTTCAAGTAAAGCTCAGTCTGCATTTTTACATTTTGGGAGTCAATATTTTACGATGGTGATTACTGTCAATGGAACGTTGAAATATTGTAATCGTTTCCTTTACAAAACACCCCAAGATTTGGTATATTATGTTCTTTTTGTTATGAATGAACTGGAAATAGAACCCGATGAAATTTTCCTTCGACTTTATGGAAATATTAAAGGACAAACGGAAGATTATGATTTGCTTAATCAGTATTTACCCAATGTTAAAATAGGTATATGAAGAAAATAGCCTTCTTCCCTGGTTCTTTTGACCCCTTCACGAAGGGACATGAAGATATTGTTGTACGTGCATTGCCGCTTTTTGATGAAATTATCATCGGAATTGGGCATAATACTAACAAAGCAAGGTATTTTCCTATCGAAAAAATGATTGCTTGGATTGAGTTGACTTTTGCAAATCAGCCAGTAAGGGTGGTTTCTTATAATGATTTAACGGCTAATATCGCAAAGGAGATGGGGGCAAATTTCTTGATAAGAGGACTGCGTAATACAACAGATTTTGAGTACGAAAACTCAATTGCACAAGTAAATAGATATTTAGTGAAAAATCTGGAAACAGTTTTTTTGATAACATCGCCACATTTAGCACCGATAAGCTCAACAATTATTCGTGATTTACACCGCTACGGAACAAATATTGACGAATTTTTGCCTTATAATATCAACACGTAGTTATTCCTTGAACTAAATTATCATTTAGATAATTGGTGTCTAAGCTAATTTCATGGTTGTTTTCATAATAATTTGCCAGAGAAAATAGAATATCCTTGAGTTGTTCTAATTTCTCTTTGCCGATTATTCCCATGATTTTTGTCTCAATAATTGCCGAACATTCTTTCCAATCAAGCATACAGTCAACCCCTTTCTCACTCAACTTTACCACCATAATTCTGGCATCGCTTGGATGTTTTTCGGTTGTTACATAGCCTTCATCTTGCAATTCTTTGACTAATTTACTCATGGCTTGTTTGGTCACATCTGCCAACTGAGCGAGTGTATTAATGCTTGAGCCTTCGAGGTCAATATGAATTAAAGCAACCATGTGTCCAACCCGAAAATTGACGTAACCTCTCGAACGTAAAAACTCCCCTGCAATTTCCCGAATAAAACGATGAGACTTCGTTAATAATCGTCCTAATTGGCGGTTTTTGGTTTGTTTGAAACTATTTAATTCTTCTATTTTTAGATTTGACATATCGGTTTTGGATTATTTCCAAGAGTAAAAATGATATTTTCAAGACAAAGTTACAAATAAAAAAAATAATTGTCAATATACTTGACTAATTTAGTAAACTTAGTTTACCTTTGTATTGTCAATAAGGTTTACTAAATGGTTTATTTTACCAAACTACTTCCTAAATCTATCAAACAAACTCCAAATAAATAAAATGGAAAATCAAAATTCTATCAAAAAGTACATTCCTCGTATCATCATTTTTACTTTATTGGGTGTTGCCGCCTATTACGGATACACAAAGTATAAATATGCAGTATCTCATGAGGATACCGACAACGCACAAATTGAAACCTATTTCGTACCTGTTTTGCCAAGAATGGCTGGCTACGTAAAATCGGTGAATGTGAAGGATTATGACCTTGTAAAGAAAGACCAAGTGTTGGCTGAAATTGATACCGATGAAGCAAAATTGATTTTAGACGAATTAAATGCTGATTATGTTCAAGCCCAAACTGATGTAGAAAATGCTAAAGCTAATATCAGTAATCTTAACGTTACGATTAATTCTTCGGAGGCTAATTTGAAAGCCAATTTTTTACGTAAAGAAAAAGCTAAAAAAGATGCTGACCGTGATGCCAATTTGGTAGCTGAAAATGCCATTACTCGTAAACAAGCGGATGATAGCAAGGCAAATTATGAAATTTTATCTGCTCAATACGATGCAGGGAAAGAAGATATTTTGACGGCAAAATCAAGAATGCCAATTTTACAAGCGGCTATACACAAAGCAGAAGCTGTTTTGGGCGTTAAAAAAGTGAAAATTGAGCAACAAAAACTAAAATTAACATACTCGAAAGTTTACGCTCCAACTTCTGGAAGAATCGGTAAGAAAAACATTGAAGCAGGGCAATTTATTCAAGCAGGCCAGCCTTTGATGACGGTTGTTCAAGATACAACATTCTGGGTAGTTGCTAATTTCAAAGAAACGCAAGTGAGTAATTTGAAAATCGGAGCAGAGGCAGAAATCAAATTAGATGCTTATCCAAACCGAATTTTGAAAGGGAAAATTATTTCAATTTCAGAATCAACAGGAGCAAAAACTTCATTATTACCTCCTGATAATGCTTCTGGAAATTTTGTAAAAGTTACACAACGAGTACCTGTGAAAATTGAAATCGAAGATTTACAAAAAAATAAAGACATCCTTCGTGCAGGACTTTCATTAGAGGTTTCAGTACCATTAAAATAATGGTTTTTGAATTACCTATCATCAACATAAAATTTATAGATTAAAATGGCTGCTAAAACAGGTCTTGCAAAATATGTTATCGTCCTCACGACGGTTACGGCAGCAATCATGGAATTGCTCGATACCACCATCGTGAACGTGGCTTTGAATCAGATGGCTGGTTCATTGGGAGCTACCATTGAGGATGTTGCTTGGGTAATTACTTCTTATGCCATTGCCAACGTTATTATTATTCCGATGACGGGGTTTTTAGGTGAATATTTCGGACGAAAATCTTATTATTTGACCTCAATGGTCATTTTTGGGGTGGCATCTTATTTCTGTGGAGCATCAGATACTTTATGGGAATTAGTTTTTTGGCGTTTTATTCAAGGTATTGGTGGAGGAGCTTTATTATCAACTTCACAGTCTATTCTCTTTGATGCCTTTGAGCCTAAAGACAGAGGCATTGCATCGGGATTGTTCGGAATGGGTATTGTACTTGGCCCAACTTTAGGGCCAGTTTTGGGTGGATATATTCTTGATAAATATGACTGGTCACAGATTTTTTATGTTAATATTCCCATCTGTGTGGTGGCAACATTTTTAACGTTCTTGTACATTGAACGAAAAGAAGGAGAAGGTGAAAAGAAAGCCCAAATCAAAATTGATTATCTCGGTATTGCACTGCTCACTTTGGGCGTTGGTTCATTGCAATACGTCCTCGAAAAAGGAGAATCGGAAGACTGGTTTCAATCTCGAAGTATTGTAACTATCAGTTTGATGGCGTTTATTGGGATTGTCGGTTTTATCTGGCAAGAACTCACCACCGAACACCCAGCCGTAAATTTGGGCGTTTTCAAATATAAAATCTTCGCCGTTTCTACCATGTTTACGCTGGTTGCAGGTTTAGGATTATTTACTTCGTCATTTGTTTATCCAGTATTAGTTCAAAGAGTAAATGGATTTACACCTTACGAAGCGGGTCTTTCTTTGGTTGCTCCAACAATGGCTGCGGTAATTTTATTCCCCATTATTGGTAAACGAATGAGTTCGGGAGCGCCACCATTGCCGTATATGTTTGCGGGTATATGTACGTTTATTTTCTTCGGATTTTATAGTGGAACGGCTACGCCAGATATGGGACGTTGGGATTTCTTCCCGATGCAACTTTGTAGAACGGTTGGTATTTCTTTATTGCAGTTACCCCTTATTAATCAGGCAGTTGCAGGTTTAAAACCAAAAGAATATCCAGCAGGAATAGCCTTGTCAAATATGATTCGTCAGTTGGGAGGAGCGTTTGGAATTGCCCTTGCTAATAACTTTGCTACGAATCGTGCGGCTCAACACCGTTCGGATTTAATGGCAAATTTGAGTCCCGATAATCCGCTTTTTACCGAACGTATCGCTGGAATGGCGAATAATATAATTGCTAAAACGGGTGATGCTTTTAATGCTACTTCAATAGCTTATAAACAATTAGATTTAGCTGTTTCACGGCAAGCATACTATTTGGCATATTTAGATACATTTAGATTAATCGGAATATTTTTTATCTGTATTCTTCCCTTGCTATATTTTCTAAGAACGCCAAAAATGTCGGCGGAAGAAGCTGCTGAAATGGCAAAAGCAACCGCAGAAAGTCATTAATGATTTTGGGTCTGACTGTCGTCTGACTTTTTATATTCAGTCAAATTTATTTTGAGTGCGTTCGGTGTTTCTGTCAGACGATAGTCAGACAGAAAATATTCAGTCAAATTACTTTTTTCAAATACTAATTAAGAATTCAATTAAAGTGGAATAAATTAACAAGCTATTAAAATTTATTTTGAGTGCGTTCGGTGTTTCTGTCAGACGATAGTCAGACAGAAAATATTCAGTCAAATTACTTTTTTCAAATACTAATTAAGAATTCAATTAAAGTGGAATAAATTAACAAGCTATTAAACGATTCGCTTTTCACAAATCGCTTTTCGCTTAATTTTACTCAAAATCATGAAAAGAATATCTAAATATATATCTGTAATCGTTCTTTTAGGAATGTCAGGTAATGTGATTTTTGCTCAAGAAAAAACCAACGAAACCTTGAATCAATTGGTGCGTGCTGCCATTGAATATGCTCCAAAAATCAAAGAGCAACAGCAAATGGTAACGATTGGAGACTATAAAACAAAAATCCAAGAGGCAGCTTTAAAGCCCCAAATTCTGTCAGAAATTGGCGTAACTCGTTTTGACCCCGTAGCTAAAGCAAATTTTGGTGGAACATTAATTCAGTTCCAACCAAACATGAACTACAACGCCAATATTGGTGGAAGTTATGTGATTTACGATTGGGGTAAACAGTTTGTCAATATTGAAAAATCTAAATTAGAAACTGAATTATCTAAGACTAATGTTGAAGGTTTGAAAAATAATTATGCCTATCAAGTGGCTAATTTATACTACGGAATTATTTATACGCAAAAAGCCATTGAAGTTCAAAAAGAACAATTGACTTTGGTTGATGACAATGGGAAAATTATTGTAGCTCGTCTGAAACAAGGCGATGCTTTAGACTATGACCAAGTATCAATTCAGGTTCGTTATAAAAATGCAGAATCACGTTTGGCTGATTTACAAAGTCAGTTAGAACGCCAAATTATCTACTTGTCTTCGTTAATTGGCAAAGATGCTCACGGACTAATTCCAGCAGGAACGGGTTTCAATTTAGGAACTGCCGACTTGACCGTTGAAGCTGCATTAACACAGGCTCAAACAAACAATTGTGAGCTTAAAGCGTTAAAAGATAGAGACTTAATTGCAGAGCGTGAGGTGAAGTTATCCCAAATGGGAACTTTGCCGAGTTTAGCTGCCAATGCTCAAGTTGGGATTAAAAACGGATATTTACCAAGAATAAATGGTGAAATACCCGCCATTACGGATGATTTTAAATTTAATACTACTGTAGGGGTAAAATTAACGATACCTGTCTATTCAGGACATAGAGGTGCGTACCAAACCGAAGTTGCCAAGATAAACCGTGAGATGTTAAAATATTCGGTAGATGTAACCAATCAAGCATTAAAACGTGATTTGGAAGCTGCTCAAAATGACTATAATTCTGCCAAAAATAAGTTAGATTTATCCGAAAGAAATGTTTTTCAAGCACAATATGCACTCAAATTAGCCAATATTCGTTACCAAAATGGTGTATTAACTAATGTAGAGATTGAAGCGGCTCAAACGGCTTTAAAAGATGCCCAGTTTGCACAATTACAATATCAATATCAGATGTCGTTGGCTAAATTAGAAATGAATCGTCTGTCGGGTGTGAAATTTTGGTAGATAAACTGAAGCGATAGGCTATATGCACAAAGCCGTAAGTAATTGCCTATTGCTTACGGCTTTTGCTTTTTATAAATAAAAATATGAAAAAAATATTACTTATCACTGTTCTAATAATAACTTCTATTCAGACTCAAGCATCTGATATTGAGGATTCTACACAGGTTTCAAAATCAAAAGTTGTACAGTTTTTTACGGGACATAAATATCTTGTTGCTCCGTTTGTTTTTTATATGCCCGAAACCAATTGGGTATTAGGGGCAGGGGTAAAGCGTTTTTTTAATGCAGGAGGAGAAGGTGATTCACTCACGAGGGTTTCAAATACCGCAATTTTTATGCAATATTCTCTGAATAATCAGATAATGTTCGAGCATAATTATCAAATTTTTGCAGATAAAGAGAAATACTATTTTGTTGGTTATTACGGATATAGTCGCTTTCCTGTGCTTTATTATGGCGTTGGTAGCGAAGCAAAACCTGCCAATGAAGAAGCCATTACCTACGAATTATTACGTTTTGATAATCTTTCGTATCGGAAAGTAGGAAAACATTCTTTTGCAGGATTGGGTTGGAGATATTTCAAAATGTACAATGTGAAAGGAACAGGCAATGGTATTTTGGAAAATAGCACTAATGTGGTTGGGAAAACAGGTTCTTCAATTTCTGGATTAAATGTTTCCTACCAATATGATACTCGTGACAATGTTCTGACAACTTCCAAGGGTAATTATGCTCAATTTGTTTATTCACTTCATAATAATTTGACGGGAAGTTCGCATTCCTTTCAGCGTTGGCAAGTCGATTTAAGAACCTTTCATCGTCCATTTAAACAGCGAGAAGACGTATTGGCATTTCAGGCTTATGGATATTTATCTTCGGGAGATGTACCGTTCAATGAATTGGGAATGTTGGGTGGTGATATGATTATGCGAGGTTATTATTTAGGTAGTTTGCGGGATAAAAATTTATTAGCCGCCCAAGGTGAATATCGTTGGCAAGCCCTTAAACGGTGGGGGTTGGTTGGTTTTGCAGGTTTGGGTTGCGTACATAATAAATTGGATAATATAAACAACATTTTACCAAGCTACGGCGGAGGGTTACGTTTCAAAATTAATCGTAAAGAAAACGTCAATGTAAGAGTTGATTATGGTTTTGGTAACGGACAACAGAATTTATATTTTTTCATTGCCGAAGCTTTTTAAAGTGTAAAAAAGAAGAGGCTGTCTCAAAAGTAATTTTGGGACAGCTTTTGGTTTATGCCACTTTTTGCAAAAGATTAGAGTAATTTTTACTGATTTTGAGAATAGCTGAGTTCTTATCGACTTTTTTATTACTTTTTAG
>JAAFIU010000438.1 GCA_013298805.1 Cytophagales bacterium
ATCCAGTTTTCAAAATTGAAGTTTCTTCTCAATCACACCCTTTCTATACAGGTAAAAACGTATTACTTGATACTGCGGGTCGTGTTGATAAATTCTACAAGCGTTTCGGTGGTAAGAAAGAAGTTGTTGCACAATAATTTCTTCGTAAACTTGAAGAATGTATTACAACAAAAAAGCCTTTCAGAGAAATCTGGAAGGCTTTTTTGTTGTACTTTTGTAATATAATACCGACTTTTAGGCTGCCTAATTGAGTAAAAACTAACAAACTATAAGTCTGTACTACATTAAATTTGACTTGACCAATGAATTATATCCTTTTCGACGACCAAAATATTCGTCCTGCTTTATTGCCCTTAACTTTCACTCGTCCCGTTAGTGAAATTCGTATCGGGATTCAGACGATTACTGAAAAATGGGAAGATTTCTTAAAAACTTCCGTTTCTTTTGCTACGCAAGATTATTTACAGATAAAATACCCCGTCAGTCTTTCGGATGATAATATTTTCATTAACGGAGCAGTTTGTCCAAATACTGAACTTGTCGAAGTTATCTCAAACTTGACGGAAAATACCGTTCTTAAAAATGACGAAATAATTATTGCTTATCGGAGCAATCAATTGAATGTTGAATCTTTTGAAAATGAAATATTCTTTGAAGGAAATTGCCTGATTTTAAAGCAAGTGACTGATATTTTTAGCCACAACGGAGAAGAAATAAAAAACGATTTTGCTCGAATTACAAAGGGTAGAACCTCACAACCCATCACTGACCGCTTTACGGCTTATTACAACGAATCTCAGATTTTTATTGAAGAAGGAGCTGACATCAAAGCTGCTGTTTTGGACGCTACCAACGGTTGTATATATATCGGAAAAGATGTAAAAATACAAGTTGGTGCAATGATTCAAGGTCCTTTTGCCATTGGAGAACATTCGGTCATCAATATGGGCGGGAAAATGCGTCCGAACACAACTATTGGCCCATTTTGTAAAGTAGGTGGAGAAATTAGTAATGCGGTAATGTTTGGCAATGCCAATAAAGGACACGAAGGTTTTATGGGCAATGCCGTCATTGGAGAATGGTGCAATTGGGGAGCAGATACTAATAATTCTAACTTGAAAAATGATTATTCTAAAGTGGAGTTGTGGAGCTATGTAAGCAATCGTTACGAAAATACGGGTATTCAATTTGCAGGACTCATCATGGGCGACCACTCAAAATGTGGCATCAATACAATGTTCAATACTGGAACAGTTGTAGGGGTCAATTGTAATATTTTTGGAGGAGGTTATCAGCCACGTCATATTCCGTCATTTTCTTGGAGTGCAGGCACGGAAGAGTTTAAAACGTATCATCTTCGTAAAGCAAATCAAGTAGCAAGAGCCGTTTTAGAACGTCGTGGAAAGGTATTTGATGAAGTCGAAGAAAATATTATGAAGGCGGTTTTTGATTTGACGAGATAGGTCAATAGATGGTTATTGGAAATTGGTTATTGGTTGATTAGTTCTTGAGAAGATATGAAAATGCTATTTTCGACATTCCGCTAATTAGTCTGCAAAGCAATTCTTTATATTGTTTTCCTTCGCAAATCGCTTTTCGCTTAGTAAATTACAGTCCAAAGTATTTAAGCAAGTTTAGCTTATTTATTTTGGACTTACTTATTGAAAGAGGGTCGCTCACTTAGACCAATCAACCAATAACTAACTTCCAATAACTACTTATTAATAATGTTATTCAAAGATATTCCAGGCTTAGCGGCTCTTAAAAATACCTTAATTCATTCTGTAAAGGCAAACCATGTGGCTCATGCACAATTGTTTCATGGCGGAGTGGGAAGTGCCAATTTGGCATTGGCTTGGGCATACTCAACTTATATCAACTGTGAGGATAGGGAGGAAACAGATGCTTGCGGGCGTTGTGCATCCTGCGTGAAGATGGCAAAAATGGTTCATCCAGATATTCATCATATTTTTCCAACACCCAGTGCCAAAGAAACTATTTTAGAGTTATTACCCACTTGGCGAAAGTTTCTGATTGAAAGTCCGTACCGAAGTTTGACCGACTGGCTGGAATTTACGGGCGTAACGGGCAATAAACAAGGAATTATTCCAATAAAAGAAGCTCATAATATCATCGAAAAAATCTCGCTGAAAGCTTTTGAAGCCGAGTATAAAATCCTGATTATTTGGCAACCAGAATTGATGAATATTGAGTCGGCAAATTCATTGCTGAAAATTTTGGAAGAACCACCAGCCAAAACGCTGTTTATTCTCGTATGTAATGACACCAATCGTTTATTAACAACAATCCTTTCCAGAACACAAAGAATTGTAATTCCGTCATTCACTGATGAAGACACCGTTAAATATCTCGCTGAAAAAGAAGGAGTTGATACCGAAAGAGCCAAACAAATCGCTTATCTTTCCGAAGGAAATTTATC
>JAAFIU010000011.1 GCA_013298805.1 Cytophagales bacterium
CAAAACCAAATCTCTCTTTATCCCCTCATAGTTCTCCCTCACCATGATTTTGACTCTATTCTGTCGGTCTTCTTCTGATTCGCCATCTAATATTCTGAACGCTGGATTCAAATCTGGAATTTCTTTGATGGGCATTTTCGTTGTCGGACTTGCCTCGTGTGCCAACGCATCAATTCTGCCGTGAAAACGTTTGTATTTTAAGGGAGCTGTAAAATCATCAGAAATCGTACCCACCATTTCACCTTGTGATAAATTAGCAATGGATGAAACGGTGACCGCTTCGTTTAATTGGTGTGAAATACTGTAAGAAATTCCCTGTGCAGAAACACTTTCTGAAATCTGTTCTTGGTTAATTTTACCAATACATTCCGAAATCGTTTTCGCTAATTCTCCTCTATTTTG
Organism: Cytophagales bacterium; assembly: GCA_013298805.1. Classification (GTDB taxonomy): domain Bacteria; phylum Bacteroidota; class Bacteroidia; order Cytophagales; family Spirosomataceae; genus Arcicella. Next base: position 403 of record JAAFIU010000011.1, read on the forward strand.
CCCAGTTACGATTGAACCAACCATATTGATAATCATATCAGCCTTCTCTTTGCCATATCGTAACACAAATTGAGAAGTATCTTGAACCCCCAAGATACAGGCTACTTTATTAGACCGAGCCGTAGCAATCAAATTACTAACACTGTTAAAAGGTAAAGTTGGAAGTTCATCTAATATTACTGCTAAGGGTAACTGCCCTTTTTTGTTAATAGTCTTTGTTAACTTTCCATTCAGTAACGATAGCAAAATCCCATAAGTTTCTTCACGGTCTGGGTCATTGCCAATGACTAAAATAGATGGATTTTTCGGATTAGAAATATTTATATCAAAATCTGCCCCAGTGAATGTCCAGTATATCCCTGGGTCACTCAATTGCCCCATCGGAATGACTAAAGAATCTACTTGTCCTTGTAATTGATCAAAAACACCCTTTTCAAAAGCATTGTTGAAGGTTGAAGCAATGTTTTTTACGTAAGGGTCAGACATCAATAACGGAAAGAGTATTTCATAAGGTTTCTGCAACAGCTCCACCACATGGGGTAAACTACAAAATTCTTGACCGTATTGATTTGATTTTCTTTTCAAGTAAAAGATACAAGCCGTTAGCAAATTCTCGGCAGATTGGTCGAAGAACTTATTACCTCCATCACTCCCTTCCGTACCTTTCAAGCCTTGCATGATGAACTGACTATCAGATAGTTTATTTAAAATCCAAACAACGTGCTTTAGTTAAAGTACCATTAAAATTAGCTCGATTCAAGATTATATCAACGGGTAAAACATTGAATATCATCTCAAATATTGATAATCTTGATGCTTTCGAATTAGCTTTTATGTACCGAAGACGTTGGGATATCGAAGTCTTTTTCAGATTTATCAAACAGGCGATGGGTCGGGCGGCGTTCCGCTTTAGTCATCTGATTTCTCGGAACGAAAATGGTATTAAGGTAATGGCAATGATTATCCTAATTGCTGCAATGATTATCTTATTTTACAAGAATATTAACAATTTGAAGGGTTACAAAATCCCTAAAATGAAATTTGCCAATGAACTACATCTCGTGTTGATGAAAGAAATCATCATTAGATGTAATGGTGACCCTGATTTGCTTGAAAAAATGTTATAAACAAGGTTTCGGACAAGACTGATTCAGAATCGGGGCGAGATGTCATTAAAATCTTAGCGGATGGGAAAGGTGAAGATTCGCTTAATCTAATGGGACGGATTACCTTCAAAAAAGCCTTAGAACAAGTCAAATCTATAATTAATTAGTGTTATGGTGGACTTGGTAGAGGCGAGACATAAACTGTCGCTTAAATACGATATTGCTGCCAGCGACTTAGATGAATCAATCGTGCCATTAATGATCGGCATTAGTAGAATATCAGAAGACTTGACAAAATCACTGGTTTCTTACGAAATTCAGGTAAAAAATATTGAAAAGCTAATGAATCAAAAAGTACCGCAAATCTATTGTGATAAACCTAAAACGGCGTTATTGGTGGGAATTGGAAAATATGGGAGCATTTCAATGGCGGTTTCTATTTTTCTCTCTGTTTTCTGGATTGGTTTGGTAATGCTCAAAACTAACGAAAGTAAATTTAGACATTTAAAGAATTTATCCAAAGTAGTAAAATTTGATGAAAAATCAGGAAGGTATTTTGTAGAAAAGCATGACTTTAATAAAATTGAAACTGGGATAATTTTAAAAAATAGATAGTCAAATATGAGTTTTTTCCAAGTGGACATAATGTCCACTTGGAAAAAATAATTGTATGGGGACTTTTTCTGACAAATTGAGAAGTAAGTTTTATTAGTGCGATTATACTTGAATGGTCAGTTTATTAAGTCCTATAAAAAATTTAGTAAATTCTTAATTGGTTATAAATCAAACAATTACGATAATATTGTTGGTTTTTAGAATTTTACGTTTTTCAATTAATCATTTATTTTTATAATATGCCCAAGCTAAGGGGACTTTTTTTATTGCTAAATTAAAAGTTTATTTTCTTATAAGGGGACTTTTTTTACAATTATAACTAACTGATAATCAATAATTTAGAAAAACAAGGATGCTTAAATTATTATTTCTACTTAGAAAGTTCTTCCAATATGGGGACTTATTTTAGAGTAATACTAAAATTATTTTATTTAAAATCACATTAATCTTTTGATTTTCAGCAAATTATGTGATATTTCTAATATTTTACTTAGTTTCTATGAAAACTTCGTCATACTTTTTTTTCAAATTAATGTTACAATAATTCCGCATATCAAACAGTAATCTACTGAATACCAACATCTTATGTTTATATTGTATATTTAATATCAAGACCATAAATTTTAAATAATATGCTAAGGGGACTTTTTTGTTTCTCTTAATTAGTTACTATTTAGCTATTTATAGCTGTAAGGGGACTTTTTTTAGAGATTTGCTTTTAAAAAAACATTTTTCAATTATTAATATAACAAATAGGATATTGGGGCTGAGAATTAGTTTTAGCAAAACACAGCTTAAATACTTTTATTTTTAGTAATTTTTTATTTTTTGGATTTATAGATTTCTCAAATATAATTTGAATGATTTAGAAGGCTTATAACTATCTGATAATCAATACTTTACAAACCATAAAGGGACTTTATTTAGACACAAGGGGACTTATTTATGAATAATTATTTTACAAGGGGACTTTATTTAGTCATAAGGGGACTTTATTTGTTTATTTTTATTATATTTGCTTACATTATTAATTATTATAGTTTGTCGTATGGAATTAATACCTAATAACATAAATAACCAATATATTCTTGAACCAAATGAATATTTGGAGCAAGAATATATTGAGCATAGAAGTCATAATTACTTACCTCAGAAACTAATCATCAGCCAAATTGACTTCTCAAGGATTGAGCAAAAAATGTATGAGATGTTTGTTAATCAAATCAATTATGAAAAAATTGACAGAGAAAAAGGTTTAATGATTAAAATTCCTATCGCCTTCGTGAAACAATACATGACGGTTGAACAAATCAGGGAAACAACATCAAAAATGTCAGAGAAGAAAATGACGTTGTACGATGTTAACCATCCTGAAATTGAGTTCCGACATTTGCCTATATTTTCAGAGATAAGTTATAACTACAAACAAAGCGGCTATTTGGTCTTTAAATCAAATCCCGAAATTTCTGAATATCTTATCCTCGGAAACAAATATGCAAAGTATGATTTTATTACAGTTTTAAATTTCAAACATACCTATTCAACTTTGCTGTACAAATTATTGAAAAGTCACATTGGTCAAAATAGATATACTTTTATTTATTCAATTACGGAACTTAGAAAGCTTCTAAATGTTCCACAGGGTACTTACCAGAATTTAAAAGATTTCAAACGTAAGGTTCTTAACACGGCGATGGATGAAATTAATAGCACAGCACGCTCACCTATTAAATTTGAATATAAGCATTACGGAAATAAACAAAGAAATGTTACTCACTTGGAATTTAGCATTAGTACCATTTTTGATACTATCTCGGCTGATAAAGCCGACTTTGTTCAAGCAGTTAATATTAATCCAAAATTAGTGTTTGAAAACGTCCATGAGATATTGCTTAAAAATTATAATCTCAAAGATAAACTTCGTACCGAGATATTGACTCGAAAAGATTTATTAGACAAATTTGTTACGCTTCATATCGAATTTGAAAATGGATTGTATCCAAAAGTTAAAAACCGAACTGCTTATATTTTAACTTGTTTAGGATTAGTTACCAAGAAAAATTAGAAAAATATACCTTAAAATACAGAGCCGTTTGATTTTTAATCCGACGGTTTTTTTCTTTTTAATGGATAAGTTTTCCAAGTGGACATATTGTCCACTTGGGCAGTTACATACAAATATGTATAAATATACAATAAATAATATACATATTTGTATAATAATTGTATATTTGTAAAAATAAAAACCCTTACCATGAACATTGACAAAATTGACAAATTCTTGAAAATGAAATCTTCCTTAAATGTCTCAGGTCTTGAAAAAGAAGCGGGTATCAAGGGAAGAGCTTTATCAATTGCTTTATCTGATAAAAAGGATTTGAGCGAAAAAAATTGGCAAAAATTACTTCCAATATTAAATAACTATGGATTTGGAAATCTGCCGAATAAAGCAAAAATCATTTCAATTGTCAATAATAAAGGAGGCGTTGGTAAGACTACCACTACCGCAGTTTTAGGTGAGGCAATGGCACGCAGAGGATTAAAGGTTCTGATGGTGGATATGGATTCACAAGGTAATCTTTCACAAATATTTGAAGTTAGCACCGAGAATGGTCAGGTCGCTGATTCTATGTTAGATATTGATTTATTACTGAACCAAGTCGAGGTAAATGAGAATTTATATATTGTACCCTCCGATTTGAAATTACAAAAAATTGAATCAGAACTATTAACTGCAATTTCAAATCAGCATAGGCTAAGTGCTGCTCTGAATATTACCTTAATCGAAAATTACGATTTTGTGTTGATTGACTGCCCGCCAAGTTTGGGTTTACTGACTCAAAATGCCATCAATGCAAGTCACAGTTGCTTGGTAACTGTTCAGCCCGAATCAAGTGCCGTGGTTGGTTTAGATACCATTTTTAAAGTTATTAGTGATATTGGCAAGTATAGCGGAAGAAATGTGGCAGTAGAGGGGATTTTGTTTACGATGGTTGAGAAAAATATGGTGCATGATGGATTTAAGAAATTTGTCCGTGATACTTACGCAAATGTGAAAGTGTTCAAAACAGAAATCAAAAAGAATGTGGACGTTTCAAAAGCACAGGCAATGAAAGAACAACTTTTTAATTTCAAAAGTAAGTCGGTGGTTGCCATTGCTTATGATGAATTAATTGACGAAATCTTAAATTAAAATCTAATCATGAAAAAAAACATACAAGACATTATTCAAGCAAAAGCCAAAGCATCCTTAACTAATACGCTCTTGAATGATGAAGGCATCAAGAAAAATATAGTTATCCTACCAATTCTCAAAGACTTAATAAGACCCTTAGAAAATGATGAAATTGAGCAACTTAAAGCCAATATTTTAGCGAATGGTTGTCAGGATAGTTTAAAAATTTGGCAAACTACTCAAAAAATAATTAATCCAGATTCTACGACTAATGAAGAACAGTTTGTCCTAATTGATGGACATAATCGCTATAAAATTTGTTCAGAAAACAATGTATCGTTCGCAGTAAGCATCATGAAATTTCAGTCACTCGATGATGTAATTTCTTGGATGATTGATTTGCAGTTGGGCAGACGGAATATGTCTCCTAATGAAATTGCATATTATCGTGGTTTGAAATATAATCAGGAGAAGAAAATTGAGAAAACAGATAATTTTTCATCAACGGGTACATCCATAAAAACCTCTCAAAAATTAGCGGAACAATACGGTATTAATGAGAAAACAATTCGCAGAGATGCTGAATTTGCAAAAGGAATAGAAAGTTTGTCTCCCGAATTAAAAAGAGATTTTTTGAATGGAAATGTAAAAGTTGCCAAGAAAGACATTGAAGTACTCGGTAAGGCTGGTGTTAAAGAAAAGATTGAAACGGTTGAAGCAATTACAACCTACATAGCACCCAAGAAAGACGTAAAAGTTACGAAAATAGTAAAACCACTTCCTTTAATTATTACCGATAAGGCAGAGAAAATCAGAGAAAAAATAAAGAATGCCAATGACTTCGACATCACCATAAAAATTTCTGGAAGGTTCTTAATCAGTAATGATTTAGTGGATATTTGGAAAGATTTACGAGGTATTTCAAAAGAAACACACATTGGCGAATCCTTTGAAGATTCAATCTCCCTTTATCAAGCACCCTTTTTAGGCTTAGTTAAAGAGCTATAATTTTGGAAAAAAGTACAAAACATTAATTGATATTTCCATAATTAACTTTAATTTTGGAAATATATTTCATAAATTAGTACATATTTCCAAAATCAAAAGAAAATGTTGATAGGTAGAGAGCAAGAAAAAGAGATATTTTCCAAACTTTTGAAGGCCAAACAGGCTGAATTTGTGGCTATTTATGGGCGAAGAAGAGTTGGAAAAACATATTTAGTAAGACAATTTTTTCAAGAACAAATTGTCTTCTCATTCACGGGAGCATTTGAGACAGAAACCAATATCCAACTAAATAATTTTTGGGTAGAATTAAAACGAGTTTATTTTGATGCAGAATTTCAAGAAAAACCACAGAACTGGTCCGAAGCCTTTCATCGGTTGACAGATTATCTTATCTCAATCAAAGAAACAAAATCAAAAATCGTAGTTTTTATTGATGAATTACCTTGGCTCGACCGCACAGGTGCAGGATTTGTGTCGGCGTTGGAATATTTTTGGAATCAAAACGGCTCTCAATTCAACAATCTGATTTTTGTTACGTGTGGTTCGGCGGCATCTTGGATGATTGGCAAATTATTGAAAGCCAAAGGAGGTTTACACAATAGAGTCACGTGCAGAATTGAATTAAAACCATTTAGTTTAAGAGAAACGAAAGAATTCTGCGAGTATAAAAATCTCAAATTTAATTATTATCAATTGACCCAACTCTACATGATTTTGGGAGGAATTCCATATTATTGGCAAGCCATTGAACAAGGAAGAAGCGTTGCTCAAGTAGTTGAAAACCTGTGTTTTGATAATAGTGGAATACTGACAAAAGAGTTTGAATATCTATATCATTCACTTTTCAAAAATGCCGGTAAACATATAAAAGTGATTGAAGCATTGGCTTCGCATCCTTATGGACTAACAAGATTTCAATTATTGGCAGAAACTCAAATCTCAAATGGAGGAAATTTTGTGAGGGTAATAGAGAATTTAATAGACTGTGGTTTTATAAAATCATTAGAACCTTATGGTAAAAAGAATAAAGATACAGTTTTCAGAATAATAGATTTTTACAGTGTCTTTTATCTAAAATATATCGTTGGAAATACTGGAGAAAGAAATAGTATTTGGCAAAGTCTCTCAACGAGTATTGGGTATAATTCATGGATGGGATATGCTTTTGAAAACATTTGTCTAACACATTTAAAACCAATTCATGCAGCATTAGGAATTGGGGGAGTTTTCACCAAAGTTTCATCTTTTTATTTTAAAGGAAATGATGAATTACCTGGAGCTCAGGTGGATATTGTCATTGAAAGAAATGACGGAATCATCCATTTGTGCGAAGCCAAATTTACAAATACTGAATTTGTGTTAAATAAAGAAATCAATCAAGGACTTAGGAGAAAAAGATTAGTTTTTCAAGAAATAACTAAAACTAAAAAGATGGTAGTAACCACATTGTTTAGTACCTATCCTGCCATCCAAAATCAATATTATAATGAGGAGATACACTCAGAGGTATGTTTGGAATCATTATTTGTATAAATTTCTTTTTAGTCAAGTAATATAAATTTTAAACTTACAATTTATAATTATCTGATATTCAATATTTTAAATCCATTTTGCCTAACTATTCAACAAATCATAGCCCCTGAGAATCGATCAGAAATTAGAAATAAGGCTTGAGTGTAAAATATCGTCTTGTAAATCCCTTAAATATTACAAAAATTATTGATTTAACGAGTCTATTCTTTTTGTAATATGAAAGACGGTATCTAAATGCCATTTACAATCTTTCCGAAAGGAAGCAATTGAACGATTATTTAATTCATCCCTTAAAGCTCTTAGGGTAATATATCCTTCTGATTTCAACTGATTTATTATTGGATTCATAGTTTTTGCGAAATCATCTGCCAACTTAAAATTCTGTTTAGATAAAACACTTTTACCATGTTTTCCTAAAATAACTCCTCTACTTTTGGCCACTTTTAAAGCCTCTTTGGTTCGTGTACTTATTTGCTCTCTTTCATGCTCAGCAAAAGCTGCCAACAAATGTAACATCAATCGGTTTGCGTGTGGGTTATCGACTGCAACAAATTCTACCTTACTTTCCATAAGACTCGAAATAAAAGCTACATTTCTCCCTAAGCGATCCAATTTGGCAATTACTAAAACAGCTTTTTGTTTCAAACATTGTTTAAGTGCCTCTTGCAATTGTGGGCGGTTATTCTTTTTCCCACTTTCTATTTCGGTAAACTCACCAATTAATTCCCATTGCTTAAAATTGGCAAATTGTTGGACGGTTTCATTTTGGGCTTCCAAGCCTAAACCGCTTTTCCCTTGTCTGTCAGTTGAAACACGATAATATGCAATTGCTTTGTTCATTTTATGTTTAAAATTTCAATAAAGATACAAATTTGTTCGGATATATATGGACGTATATAACCGAACAAAAGGAATAAATGAAATACTAAAATGCTTTTAAATCAATAAAAAAATAGTTTGACTTAAATTACGCTGCCTCCCGCATTCCCATTTGTGCTTTTTCATAAAAATGTTGAAAAGTTATATCCACTTTCTGAGAAAAAATCATTCTGTCATAAGCAGGTTCTGGTAATAATCCACCCAAGATTTGCTGAATTTCCCATTTGACTTTTTCTTGGGTAGATTTTTCTTTATGCCACTCTTGGACAAGAAGCGTATTCTTGGAATAATATAATTTTTCGAGCAAAGTTTTTGCCGCTAATTTGACACTTTTTTCTTCTGTTTTGGTCAGTTTTTCTTTCTTCAATAAATCAAAAAGCTCTTGTTCTTGCTCGGTCATTTCATTTTTTGCTGCCCTTTTCTCCTCTTCATTCATGGCTTGGGCTTGTCTCAATAATTCTTCGTAAGCTTGTTCTATTGACAAACTACCCGCATTATAATCATCAATCACTTTCTGAAAATTGGCTAAAAAAGAACCTCTTGTTTTATTCTGAGCAATCATTAATTTCAACTTCTTTTCCATGAGTTCACGGAGGTCGGCAAATTGAATATTTTTATGTTTTACTTCGGGAAATGCTGCCCTTAATTGTTCAAAATTTAACTTTCCTATATCAATTTGCTTAGAGTCTTCAATGAAATATTCAGCATTTGGCTCTGAGACTAAATCGCCTTTACCTACTACGCTCGTATCTAACAATTCATCAATTCGCTTCTTAGCACTTTCTATCTTTTCATCTGCATCTTTCGTTCTGTCCACAATGTCACGGAGGTATTGAAAAACATCTCTATTCTTTTTTATGACGGGTAAATCATAAATCTCTGGTTTGGCAGAATCATACAAAGTCACAATAGTATTTACATACAAAGCCAACTGTCTTTTATAGTCATCTTTGCTCAAAATGATATTGGCATAATCTTGGAATAACTCTATTTCCTTGAATCCTCTTTCACCATAGTTCAAAATCATTTCAATGTCAATTTCTAAACTTTTGCAATAGGCTTTTGCTTCGGTAATTGCCTGTTCTAATAAACTTAATAATTCTTCAAATTCTTTGGCTGGATATTCACTGTCTTCTTGTCCCTGATTTCGGTCTTTTGTGCCTTCTGCGTAGTCGGCTAAGGCTTTTTTAAGGTTACGGAATACACCGAAATAGTCAATAATTAAACCGTTTTTCTTGCCTTCAATCACTCTATTTGCCCTTGCGATGGTCTGAATGAGGGTATGATTTTGTAAAGGTTTATCCAAATATAAGGTTGAAACTGAAGGAGCATCAAAGCCAGTCATCCACATGGCAGTAACGAAAACAATACGATATGGATTATTGGCATCTTTGAAAAAATCTTCAATATTTCGACCATCTCCGTCTGGGCAATCCATCAAATCACGGTGCGGTTTGATGTCTAATTTCGCTTTTCTGAAGGCTTCCTGCTCGTCTTTATCACTGCCCTCTTGACTAATTACGACCGCCATTTTTGTTTCTTCAATAAATTTAATGGCTCGTTGGTACCTCTTTTTTAGTTCTGAATTATTGGTAGAATTGACTTTTCTCCGCAAATCTTTGATTTCTTCTTTGGCAAAATGCTGTACATTTTCATACATTCTCACTGCGGTGAACTTGTCAATACTAATCACCATTGCCTTCATCGGTCTGCGGTTTCCTTCGTCATCTTCAACGTCCAAACGATAGGGGAAATGTTGCACAATATGCTTGGCAATTTCATTCAATCGATCGTCTCTCCGAACAAGCGTCATCAAAGTTGAATACTCTTTATCTAACTTCTGTTTTTGTTCTTCGCTCAGATTTTCGTCCTCCAAAATAGCCGCTGCTTCACCCACTAAATCGTCATTGATTTGCATGACGGTTGGGACACTTTTTTTGTAATAAAGTGGTACAGTTGCCCCATCTTCAATGCTTTGGGCAAAATTATATTCTGAAACATATTCGCCAAATTTATCTTTAGTTTGTTCGTTTTTTAGGAGTGGTGTACCCGTAAAAGCAATGAATTGAGCATTTGGTAAGGCAATTCGCATATTTTCTGCTAATCCTTTGTATTGCGTTCGGTGAGCTTCATCCACGATAACAATCCAGTTATTTCTGTCGGTTAGTTGTGGGTAGGTTTTGCCACTTTCGATGCCAAATTTAAAAATCATGGTGAACAAATAATCTCTGTTCCGCTGTAAATATTCCCTCAATTTTTCTTTATTCGCTGGACGATAAAAGTTTTCTTTTTTGGCATCGGGTTCTACGAAAGTACCCGTTTCGATGAAGTTTCTGTAAATCTGACTATCCAAATCTTTTCGGTCGGTAATTATCAAAAATGACCAGTTGCCATTTACTTTTCGATGCACTTTTTTGGAAAAGAAAATCATCGAATAGGACTTTCCAGAACCTTGAGTATGCCAAAATACGCCTAATTTTCCTTGATTTTGGTCTTTATTTTCCAGAGCTTTTATAGCATTGTCCACACCTAAAAATTGGTGATTTTTGGCAATGATTTTAGTTTTTTCTTTGTGGTATAAGACAAAATTCTCGAAATAATTGAGCAAATTTTTCTTCGTGCAAAGTCCTTCGCCAAAGAGTTTTAGGCTTAGTTTTTCGCCTGTTTGTTCACTTTCAAGTTCTATTTGTTCTTTACTGGGTTGGTCGTGGGTTATGGCGGTGTCTTGCAATTTGAGCCACGTAAAAAAATGGTCCCAAGGAGCATTGAAACTGCCTATACGGGTCTGAATTCCGTTTGAAATACAAACAAACAGATTGTACCAGAACAGTTGTGGAATATCTTGTTTATAATCGGATAGGTTTTTATCGTAGCCTGTTTTTACTTTTTCTTTGGCGTTTTTCAATTCTATCATCACCAAGGGCAAACCGTTTACGTAAAGCAGTAAATCGGGACGGCGAGTGGATGGCCCAATATTCAGGTGCTCAATGCTGAGTTGTGATATTACCAAGAAATCATTTTGGGTTTCGTCTTCATAATCCAACACTCGCACAAAACCGTTTTCTTCTTTGCCCAATTCGTTTTTATAACTTACGGCAACTCCGTTTTTGATGAGTTCATAAATCACTTTATTGGCCCCAATGGGTTCGAGCGTGATACGGCTTTTGGTGAGTTCGGTGATGGCAAAATCAATGCAAGATTCGGGTAAATGGCTGTTCAATCTCAACAGAGCGGCTTTTAGCCTATCTTTCAATACAACTTCTTTTAGGTTTTTTCTGCCAAGCAATTGTTTTTCCCAAGCGTTGATGTGCTGGTAGCCTAATTGTTCAACAAAGAAATTGATGTCTGCATTTTCGATGTGTAACTCCTGTAGAAATGCCATTTTTCAGCGGTTTTAGGTTGAGATTGATAGCGTTGATTAAATTTGAAATAAGGTTACAATTTACAGATTAATTTTAAAACTATTATGTGAAATTCAATATTCATAGGTTTACGGAAGTCGTCCTTTTGAAGGACGACTTCCGTCTAAAAAATAACCTAAACTACATCTTCCGCCGCCATTGATAAACGCTCCTCATTTTCACCAATTTTATACACCTTATCCTCCAATAAACCCGCTACACTCAATTTTCCACTAATTAACCTCGGTAATAATAAATCTCTGGTTTGTTGTAGGAGTTGGTTTTTTTGTGATAAAATAAATATTTCATCAATCATTGTACCTACAATCTCGCTAAAATTTTGCAACAAATCAGAACTTGGAATAAGCAATTTTATATTCTCAATTTGTTCGCCGCTTATATTGGGTTGTGCTGCTCCCAACGCAAAATTGTTTATGCTACTTTTGAAATCATCTGTTTTTGAAAATTGATAAATGAAAGCTTGATTTGAAATAATATTTGACTTTTTGAAAAACTTACCAACTCGTTGATTTACATAATAAGCTTCATTTTGTTTATGAAACAGAGCAACCTTTCCAATTGTAGCACCCGTCATTGCAACAAGTAAGTCTCCATTGTCAATTTCAAATTTTTTAATTCTATCGTTCATTTCACCGCAATATCTATCACAATTTACAGTATCGACTTCTAAATTATCAATATTCCTAATTTTAATAATTGGAAAACCGACATCTCCAAAATCTTCACTCTTAAATGCAAACCCAGATTTTATATTGTAAAGACTACCAATTGTTCCATCCTCCCATCCCAAAGGCAAACCATCCACAAATTCCGTATTTTCATAATTTGGAAAGCGTAATCTTACAAACCATTCTTTATAAATTTCCTCAGCCATTTCTTCCAATAGTTTGATGCGTTGCTTGTTGTTTTCAATCAATTCATCATACGCTGAGAGAATGAAAGCGATTATTTGTTGGATTGGGAGTGGTGGAGTAGGAATTGGCATATTATTTAAAATATCCTGATTCAAGTTTGAAATATTCGTGCCATTCCCATATTGTGATAAAACTCCTCTAAAAAGCGGACTTTTAAATAAATATAAATAAAATTCAGGACAAATATTCTCTAACTTCTTAAATCTCAACCGAATAGAAAAAGCTGAGTAAGTTACTTGTTTATCAACTGGCAAATTCTTTATAAAAATTGACCTTCCAATAAGGTTTTTATTACCATTTGAACGAACAAAAACTATATCATTTTCCTTTAAAAAGCATTCTTTTGACCAATTTGCTTCTGAATCTAATTCGCCCAATTCTTCGTAATCAGGGTACATTTTATCCTTAAAATCTGCCACATTTATTACTTTAATTCCAGTACCAAAGGAATCACTCGTGAAATTAACTCCATTTCTAAAATCAGCAATTTCTTCAAGGCGGATATAATTCCAATTCATATTTCAAATTGCTTTAAAGTTTCAAAAATAGAATTTTCTAAATTAGAAGCTTTCTCAGATAATTGTAAAAGCTTCATTCTATTAAAATTAAGATTATCCTTAAATTCATTTACAGTTAATATATCGCCTGTAACCTCAACGCCCACATATCTCCCAGCATTCAAGGAATAATCTTGTTCTTCGGCATATTCTTTTCGGTCTGCCAATTTACATAAACCCACAACATCATTATATTTTGCTTCGGGGAAACGGCTTTGTAACCATGCAATATTAGTTTGCCAATACATCAAGTTTTCAAGGGCATTTTTCCATTTTTGGGTTAATTCTTCTAAAACTTTGGGAATATTTACCAGTTCAGAAGCAACCCAAAACTTATCACTTTTCAGTTTAAGATTTTTATCATAATCAAGCCAAATTTCACAGAGAGCCTCTTTTTGTAGTTTTAAAGCGTTATCCAATTCTTTCAATTCCTCAAGGTATTGGTTTAGTTGCTCACTGAAAAGATGTTGGTTTTGGTTAGAAATAGGCAAGATTTTAAACAATTCATTTTTAGGCAAATTGCGTATTTCCAACGTCATTTTCTCCAATTTTGGGAGTAAATTATCAATACCTTCTTTCAGTTCGGGAAATAAATTTAGGTTGGTAACTTTTCGTTTAAGACTGGTAATTGTCTCGTATTCTTTCAAACTCGCCAAAGTGGTTTGGAGTTTATTTTGCAAATCTTCAAAAGTAGTGTTGATTTCGGGTTGGCACAAAAGGGCTTTTTCGATATAGCTATCCACCAATTCGGTAAAACGCTCATTATCACCCCTATACAACCGCACAATTGCCGTCAGGTTTTGGATATGTTCCTCTTTCCATTCCCGATGGGCTCGGTCAATTTGGTAATACGTATTGCGGGCATCTATAAAAAGAATCGTATCTTTTGTTCTTTTTTTAATCCCCTCAATCCTTTCATCTGACGAATCCAAGTTCTGACATTTATTCTTATCAAAAAACCACAAAGTAGCGGGCAAGGTAACGGTAAAAAACATATTGCTGGGCATTGAAACCATACAATCCACCATGCCCGTATCCACAATGCGTTTACGGATTTCATATTCAGAATTACCCGCATCCGAGGCAGAATTTGGCATCACAAAGCCCGCCCGTCCTGTGTCTTTGAGGGAAGTAGCAAAGAGCGAAATCCAAAGATAATTGGCATCAGTGATGCTGTCGTCGGTGTTTTTGCCTTTATTTTTGGGTAAACCGTAGCGATAAAAACGTTCATCATCCTTCACGGTACTTTCCTTGACCGATTTGACATTGAAAGGCGGATTTGCCATCACAAAATCAAACATTCCAAGACTTTTATACGGGTCAGATTGGTAAGAATTGGTTTCGGTAATTTCACCACGGATATTATTGACCATCAAATTCATTTTGGCAAGTCGAGCGGTTTGTCCTACAAATTCCTGCCCATGCACATAAATATCGCTGAGGTCGTGTTTAGATTCTTGAATAAACTTGGCACTCTGAACAAACATTCCACCCGAACCACAGGCAGGATCGTAGATTTTACCCGAATACGGTTCAATGACTTCTACAATAAACCGCACAACGGACGTAGGCGTAAAGAATTCGCCCCCTTTTTGTCCTTCGCTCATGGCAAATTTGCCGAGGAAATATTCATAAATTTTCCCAAAAATATCACCGCTCGCATCCTTCGGAATATCAGAAAATGTTTTGAGCAAATCGGGTAGAATATCATCCTTCTTTTTCTCGATTTCAAAATAGGCTTGTTGGGGCAGCACGTCCTTATATTTTTCGTCCAAATACTCTTCAATGCCTTCCATTGCCTTTTGGAGAGCTTTTGCCAATTTTTGGTCGCCAGGCAGATTCAGTAAATAGTCGTAACGAGCGTATTCAGGCAGGTAAAAACCACATTTAGTAAGCGCAATTTTATCAATAGTACGTTCCAAACGAGTGCCTTTTTGGGCTAAATATTCAGCCATAATTTCGGTTTCGTAATGGCTATATTTATTATCGGCAAAACGGAGAAAGATTAATCCCAAAACGGGTAGTGCATAATCGGAGGCTTTCAGACCACCGTAAGCTCGTAGCGAATTGGCAGAAGCCCAAAGATTGTCTTCTAATTCTTTTAATTGTTGATTGGTCATTAGGTAAATAACAGGGTTTGTAATATCCTGCAAAGGTAAGGACGAAAAATGGTTTTAAAATAATGGGATTAGAAAGCCTCAAAACAAACTCAATTGCCCCAAAATTTTAGTAGTCGCTTTCAAATAAGGCTTCCGTTTTTCAATAAGCAAACTTTTGATGATATACCCCTGGTGCTTCCATCACAAATCGAAGTGGGACTCCTGAACAACTATATTTTTTCACCCACATTAATAAAGTACAAAAAACAGATTCAGTATTTTTAAATACTTTATGAGCAACTAAATTAATCGCTAAGTCATTGGTCAATCTATCAAAAGTAACAACCAGCTCATTTGAGCAACATCAACTCCTAAAACTTGTTTCAAAACTATTTCCATTTCTGCTAAAATTAAAAAATTACGAGGGTATAATTGAATTATCTTTCTTCGTTTTGTCTCCTTTTTGGATATTCAAGATAATGGTGAAATAACCATTTCGTTACATTCTGTTCAAACTCTAAAAGATAAAAAAGGATAAGGCTGTTTCTTATTATGAATATACCTCAAAGGGTTATTGGGAACCTCACAAGTCTCATCCTTTTCAATTACGACTACAAAATTTAACCTTTTTTAATATTTAGCAAACATAGGAGAACCTCTATTTCTAAATCAAGACCTGAATATGAAAAGGTGAAGGAAATATTAAGAGCTGGGGATGAATTGGTGGTTTGGGACATTGACCGATTGGGTAGAACTACTCTTGAATGGATTATGCTGGTCGATGAGTTGAACCAAAAAGGAGTTTTATTCAAAAGTCTTTCTCAGTCTTTGATTGATACTACCACCGAAACAGGAGAATTTGTCTTTAAATTATTTGCCCTATTGGCAGAGCATGAACGCAAAAGATTAATTCGTAGAACAAAAGCTGGGCAGGAAGCCGCAAGAGCGAGAGGAAGAATGGGAGAAGACCCAAGGGATTATCACCACGTTATCAAGAAATTGCACAGATGGTAATAAGTGCCTACAAAGAACAAAGAAGTATTCGAGATATTATGAAGGCATTTTCAATTCCTTCAACTACGACAGTATATAAAATCTTAACTGTTAATAATGTCCCGTTTCAAGTTTATAAGAAGCCGAATCTTTAAGCATCAACTAATTGAATAGCGACCACCGCTGTGGTTAGAAACCGTATATTTTCGGCAAATTGTTATGAAAACCTCAAATAATAGAAGGTATAAAAGCCTTTGATGGCAAGGCTGATACAGATAACCAAATAAAAAATGATTTTAATCACTAAAATAATCAAATGACGGATTTTACACTTTACTTGACGTTTTATGCTAAATTTTCTTTATTCTGTCCTATTACTTTTGTATAACAAAATATCAGTATAACACTATTATCAAATTTAATAGTATATGTAATGTCCCAAGATTCAAGTTATTATTACTTGAATCAAACTAATTTTATAAAAGACAACTAATAAACAAGGGTATATACAAATGAAAAAAACTTTTTTTAATTACGAAAATTCCTTGTTAATCATTCTTTTCTTAACATTCGGCTTAATGTTTATGGATAGAATGAGTTTTACTTTTTTAATGCCATTTATAGTGAAGGATTTAGGTCTATCTAATACACAAAGTGGATTGGTTTTAGGTATTTTATCCTTGTTTTTTGGTTTATCTACTATCATTTTTTCAAGTATTTCCGACTTACTTGGCTCAAAGAAGAAAATGCTTATTGTTTTTGTCTTACTGTTTTCGGTAGCAACATTAGCCGTTGGTTTGATTGAAGATGTAACTTCGATGATTGTCATTCGAGCCATCATGGGCATTACAGAAGGCCCTGTGATTCCGTTGATATTAGCCATTGTATTAGCAGAGTCTACGGTTAGTCGCAGAGGTTTTAATATGGGTTTAGTTAAAGGTTCTGCACCATTAATGTCTGGGGTTTTAGCTCCAATGATATTGATTCCGATTGCCATTAATTATCATTGGAAATGGGGATTCTATGTCTTGTCAATACCTGGATTTATTATGGCCATAATTATTTGGAAGTATATAAAAGAACCGAAAATGCAAAATGATGAAGCAGAATCAAAACCTACTTTTAAAGAACTACAAAAAGTATTTGCACAAAGAAATATTTGGCTTTGTATGCTAATAAGTATTTTCTATACGGCTAATTTAACTTCATTTCTTGGCTTTTCACCCCTTTTTGTATCAAATGTGCTAAATTATACAGAGAGCCAGCTTCAAATATTTTTAACAGTTTTTGGCATTGGGTGTTTTATTTGGTTTTTCACAATACCGAGTATTTCAGATAAATTTGGCAGGAAACCTACATTACTATTTTTTGCTTTTTTCTCCATGTTTTTACCATTAATTATGGCAACGTTTACCATGAACTTTGGACTAACAATTGGAGTAATTCTTCTCTTAACTTGTGCTTTTGGTTATATGCCACTGTTTGATTCAATCATACCTGCCGAATCGGTACCCCATAAGTATGCAGCATCAGTGATTGCAGGAACTATTCTTACAGGTGAAGTTATAGGCGGCACATTTGGCCCTGTCATTTCTGGAATAATGGCAGACAAATATGATTTACATGCACCTTTCTATGTGGGAGCTATTGCTGCTGGAATTGCATTTATATTATCATTAGGCATTAAAGAAACTAAACCTGATTTCGTTTAGTAGCACATTGATAGCATTTTAGCAAAAACTATTTTTTAATTTTTAACCTTAAATTATTACAATGATGAAAATTTTACAATCCCAAGGTAGGTCTTGGAAAAATAGACTTACAAAAAGTCATCAAAAAACCATCTTTTTGGCACTCGTATCAATACTGATGAGTTTTAATGTATTTGCTCAACTAACCATTCAAGGCAAAACGACTGACAAAGCGGGTGCTTCTTTGCCAAATGTTAGTGTAGTTGTTAAAAATACAAAAACAGGGACAGTGTCTGATGTTGATGGAGCATATAAAATCAACGTGGCGAATAGTACCGACGTTTTGATTTTTACCTTTATTGGATATGTACCAAAAGAAGTTGTGGTAGGAAGTCAAACGACAATTAATGTTAGCTTGGAAGAAAATATTGCTGCATTAGATGAAGTGGTTGTTACAGGAGTTTTTGACAAACGTACTGCCTTGAATTCTTCCATTGCAATTTCTACACTTAATTACACTCAAATTGATAAAATTGTGCCAACAAGTGCCGCAGATTTATTAAAAAATGTACCCGGTGTTTTTGTCAATTCATCTTTGGGAGAAATTCGAAATACGGTTTATTCAAGAGGTGTTTCCGTTGGTAATAATGATGGTCGCTGGGGCTACGATTATGTATCTATGCAAGAAGATGGGCTACCAGTTACGAACTCACTTTTTGCAAATTTTGGTCCTGACTTTTTCCTGAGAGCCGATGCAACTATTTCAAAAATTGAGGCAGTTCGTGGGGGTTCGGCTTCCATTGCAGGTCCAAATGCACCGGGCGGTATCTTTAATTATATTTCAAAAGTTGGCGGCGACCACTTTGAGGGTGAAATAAGAACAAAATTTGGTTTAGAAGGAAATGGGAAAAATCCTTATTATCGAGCAGACTTTGATTTTGGAGGACCATTAAATGCTGCCAAAACTTTAACATATAATGTTGGTGGTTTTTACAGACAATCAACAGGCTCTCAAGATGCTGGTTATCCTGCCAATTATGGGGGGCAAATCAAGGCTAATTTGTTTTATAAATACAAAACAGGTTCGTTGAAATTCATTGCAAAATACTTAAATGACCATAATTTGAGCGTAGAAGCTACGCCTACAACAAGTTTTACAGACATAAAACCAGCAAC
Source organism: Cytophagales bacterium (assembly GCA_013298805.1). Lineage (GTDB taxonomy): Bacteria > Bacteroidota > Bacteroidia > Cytophagales > Spirosomataceae > Arcicella. The sequence continues at coordinate 19,571 of JAAFIU010000011.1, forward strand.
TGGTTTTGATAATACTTCTTCGCTTTTGTACCCTGCGGTTACGCAATCTTACACAGTGCCAGGTTGGGGAAATTATGATTACAACCCCAACAAACTTTGGCATTCAAGAGATACTAAATTTGGCTTAAATTGGGAGCAAAATTTGGGCGAAAGTGGCTGGAAATTTAGCAATAACATGAGTTTTGCAAGCAAAAACCTAACAGGCTATTCGCCAGAAGGTACTGCTTCTGCTATTGATTTGACCAATTTTGTATCTTACATCATTCTCGGTTCATTGCACCCAGGACCTCCGGGAGCTCCTGGAACATTTGTTGTGCCTGGCAATTATACATTTAGTGTAGGCGGACAACCAGTTATAACAACCACGCAGGGTTTTGATTTTTCACAACCTGTGCCTTTTGCTTTTAAAGTAAATACAAATACAACAGCAGGGGCTGCTATTAACCCAAATTCAGTACTTTTCACGCCTTTGATTATTCAGGATAATAAAGTAAATGAGTTTTTCGACCAGTTTAATTTTACTAAGAAAACCAAAAATATGAGCTTTAATGTTGGTGGTTTCTTTGGTAGTTCAACGCTTGATAGATTTGTTGGTTCATTTGGTGTAACGTTTAACACGATTCAAAACCACCCGCAACCACTTAATGTTACATTGAAAGCACCAGATGGTACGGTTTTCCAAGTAACAAATCCAAATGGAATTTCAAAAGTTGGTGCTGACCAAGGTTATACTGATATTCGAGCAAAACAAGGGCAAATGGCATTCTTCTTAGCTCATACGTGGGAAATTAATGACAAATTGACCTTCGATTGGGGACTTCGTTATGAAAATATCAACATCAATGGTACTAATAAACCGCCAGTAGTTACACCAGCAACCGACGGCGGAGTTGATAAAAATCCTTTGACGCTTTATGATAATTATACAACAAGCTTCGGCACACCATTGACTTATGATAAAACGTTGAGCTACTTATCATATTCAGGTGCGTTGAATTATAAAATTTCTAATAATTCTGCCATTTATGTGAGGTATTCAAATGGTAACAAAGCTCCAACTTTTAATATTTATACAGATGTTACCACGCAATTTGGACAACAAAGTTTAGACCCCCAAATTCAAAATATTCAACAATTTGAGTTAGGTTTTAAGTCAAGAACTGGCAATTTGACAACTACAATTACACCTTTTTATAGCAATCTGAGCCACGTACCGAATAGCGTAAGTTTTACGAATGCTCAAGGTGCATTGTACAACCCACCTGCCCAATATGAAAGTATCAAAACATACGGTCTTGAATTGGAAGGTAATTTATCATTGTCAAAAAACTTGAGCGTGCGTGGTGTAGTTACGCTGCAAGATGCTACGGCAACTGTCTATAAATCATGGAATCACTTGAATGATGGCACTGATGTAATTGTAGATAATTCAGGAAATAAGGCTGCAAACGTGCCAAATTTGATGATGAATATTACGCCTGAATACTCAAATGGCAAGTTTTATGGAAACATAACTTGGTCGTATTTGGGTGCAAGACAAGCCAATTTTGCTAATGCTTTTGAATTGCCAGCATTTAGTCAATTTAATATGGCGTTGGGCTATGATGTTTCTTCTAAACTTAGATTAAGTGGCAATATCAATAATTTATTCAATACTTATGGCGTGATGAATTGGATTGCCCCAGGTTCATTTCCATTCAATACCAATTTAGAAAGCCTTTCTAAAAGTGATGTAGCCAAGGGTGGCAATACGTTTTATCAAACAATTGCGATTCCTGCAAGAGCATTTTTCTTGACATTGAGGTATAAGTTTTAATATTTTTTCCCTTAGTTTTGAAGAATACTGAGAATCATAAACTCAGTATTCTTTTTTTTTAGACAATTACATTAAACCATCTTTTAAATGACAACATCAATTCTCAATTCGATTGCGGATACCAATTTTCTGAAAGTAAAACTTTTACTGGAAAAATTAACTACTGAAAATAGCTTAAACCGTATCAATCAAGAAACAGGTACAGCAGGCTTTTATTTTAGACATATTGCAGAGGCACAAATCCTGTTAGGTAAATTGTTTTTTGATAGTAGTACAAATTTACCTTATGAAAATCCTTTAACTATGCGTGTTCCTAATGATGATGGAAGACAATATGATATTGAAGAAACTAAGATGATGATGCAAACAGGTTTTGATAGCCTCAAAAGTATAATTGAAAATACATCTGAAAGCGATTGGCATACGATTAAACATACACAACCTTTTGGTGATATAATGCTTATACAGGGTTTAAGTAGGGTTTTAAATCATAATGCCCATCACTGCGGACAAATTGAACTATGCTTTAAGAAACCCCATTTACATTGATAACAAAAGAAATAATAAAACCCAATACTGTGATTATTGTATTGGGTTGTCTCAATGGGCTACTGCCCTTTACGACAGATATGTATTTACCTGCATTTCCGTCTATCGCAAAAGAGTTTGACGTTGAGATTTCGCAAGTAGCACTTTCTTTTAGTAGTTACTTTTTGGGAGCTTGTTTGGGGCAACTAACCAATGGTCCAATTTTAGACCGTTTTGGTAGAAAAACACCAATGCTGATAGGTTTATCAATATTTATTATAGCGAGCTTGGGTTGTGGTTTATCTAATAGTATTGAAATGCTAATCGCCATGCGTTTTTTTCAAGCATTAGGTACGAGTATTTGTGCAGTAGGTAGTAGGGCTGTGGTACGTGATATTTTTCCTGTTGAAAAAACAGCAAAAGTTTTTTCAACAATGACTCTAATTATGGGAGTAGCTCCAATCGTAGCCCCTTCCCTTGGTAGTTTTTTGCTTTTATATTATAACTGGCGGGTAATCTTTTTTGTGCTTATGCTCATCGCTTTCTGTTTAATTGTGGCATTATATAATTATCTACCTAATGTAAAAAAAGCAGATATAACGTATTCATTACGCCCAAAAAATGTAATGAATTCTTATTTTGATGTGCTTAAAACACCAACTTTTCTAACATATACTTTGATAGCAAGTACGGCGAGTAGTGTATTATTTGCTTATATTTCAAGTTCATCTTTTATTTTTACCCAACTTTTAGGTTTCTCGGCACAACAATTTGGTTGGATTTTTTCTATAACGGCAAGTTCATTGATTTTGGGGAATCAATTCAATCGGATGTTTTTAGAAAAATATTCAAGCCAACAAATAGCCATAAAAGCAAGTGCCGTGCAACTATTTTTTGGAATTATTTTAATTATTGTAGCCATTCGTTTTTTGACATTACCGAATATATTAATACCGCTTATTATATATGTTCTTTGCAACGGCATGATTACACCCAATGCAATGGCTTTGGCATTACGACCTTTCACCAAAAATGTAGGGAGTGCAACTGCTATGATGGGCAGTTGCCAAATGGCAGCAAATGCCATCGCAACTGGGTCAATGAGTTACTTTCATAATAATACTGCTTTACCAATGGTTATTTTTATGTCAGGGGCAACAACAATCGGTTTATGTATTCAAATTTTTGCAAAAAAGAGGTAAATTAGTACTTAAATTCAAATAATATTCTTGAAATGGAAAAGAATATACCGATACTCAAGCCCTACGAATTTAATAAATACCATTTTGGTGATACCGAATGGATTCCGCCTTTTGCTACATTTGAGCATCTCTTTCAGTTCAATCGGATTGAAGCTTTTAGAGATAAACTTAAATTCCCGATTCCCCCTCATCGTAAGCTGGTCTATGATTTTATTTTTCTTACAAAAGGCAAGTCTATACGCAGTAAAGGACTTAATGAATATCATTTCTCAGAAAATATGTTCTTTTTACTTCCTGCGTTTCAAATTTCTACCCACACCTTTTTAAGTGAAGATGCCGAAGGATTTTACTGTCATTTTAATGCTGAAATATTAGAAAAATATTTTCCTCACCATTCTTTTTATGAAACTTTTCCGTTTTTAACTTTTGCTGGTAATCCAATTGTTGAGGTTGATTTCGCCTCGAAAAAATGGATACTAAATGTTTTAGAAAGATTAGAAAATGAATATACAAAACCAGAATTAAATAGATTTGATATTGTTTCATCTTATTTGTTTTCACTTTTTAATGAACTAAACCAATTGGTAAAACCTGTTGAAACTACCACAAAAAATGCTGCTCTCCGAATAACCGAAAAATACAAAAATGCCCTGTCACAGCATATCTACAAAAAACAAAGAGTAACAGACTATGCCGATTTGTTATCTATTTCTCCCGACCATCTCGGTAAGTGCGTAAGAATCACCACTGGTAAATCTTCCCAAGAATTGTTGATTGAAATGATAGTACTTGAAGCCAAAGTACTACTACAACAAACCAATTTATCAATAAGTGAAATTGCTTACCGAATTTCTGAAAAGAACGTAAGCGATTTTAGTCGCTTTTTTAAAACCCATGTAGGAATGACCCCCAGTGAATATCGCAATATGACGGATTTTACATAAAACTTGACGTTTAAAGCTAAATTTTCAGCCAGTAGTATTGTTAATTTTGTACAACTAAATAATGATTTAGTTAAATTATTATTTAGTCAAAAAAGCTGATTTTAGCAAAAGTCAATTCAAAATCTGAATGAAAACCCCAATTAGAAGATTAGTAACTGGACATTCACCCAGCGGCACAGCAGTATTTACTTCCGATAACCAATATGAAACAGTGGTCATTCCTTCTGGTGATGCTGCTATGGCAACCATTTGGACAACAAGCAGTGTTCCCGCTGACCTTAATGACGAAACAGATGGGCGAGAAAGAGACGCAGGAACAACCCTAAAAGGTGGTTCAGTTATTCGTGTAGTTGATATCTTACCTAATGCCTCTTCACCAATGCACCGTACCAATAGTATTGATTATGGTATTATAATAAGCGGCACCATAGAATTAGAACTGGAAAACCAAGAAATCAAAACGCTTACACAAGGTGATATTATTGTTCAACGTGGCACGATTCACAAATGGCGAAATCCAAGTAATGATGAGATTTGTAGAATTGTATTTGTCCTAACTGAGGCAAAGGCATACCAACTAAATGGGCTGCCATTGAATGAATTTATGGAACATTAAATCAATTTATCGAACGAATCAATAGTGATTGTTTTTCAAGAAAATTTTATGAAAATACTCTTAAAGATTTTTTTACAATTCTTTCCATCAAAAAAAAACTTATTGAAACTTATAAAAAAGGGTTTAGAAAATTTAGGACATACCGAGCCTTTATACCCTTTATATGAAAATAAAAAATAGAATATGAGACGATTTGAAAACAAAGTATGCTACGTAACTGGTGCTGGTTCTGGGATTGGCAAAGCAACAGCTCTTTCATTTGCTCGTGAAGGAGGCAAAGTGGTTGTATGCGATATAAATGAAGCAAATGCTAAAATTACCGCCAGCGAAATTTTAGCAATGGGGGGTGAAGCTATTGCCATTGCTGTAAATATTGGAAATAGAGATGAGGTAGAAAACTCGGTCATTGAAACCGTAAAACATTTTGGACGTTTAGACGCTGCCGTCAATTGTGCAGGAATCGCTGGGCCTGTTTCTATGAAATTGCATGAATACCCTGACGAATTTTGGCATCAGCAACTTAACGTAAACCTCACCGGTACTTGGTGGTGCATGAAATTTCAGATTGCCCAAATGCTTAAAAACGGGGGTGGTAATATAGTATTGCTCTCATCTGCCGCAGGTTTAATAGGACAACCCGAAAACTCACCCTATGCAGCATCAAAACATGGCGTTGTGGGTTTAACAAAAACGGCAGCCATCGAATATGCAACAGATAATATCAGAGTAAATTCAATATGCCCGACGGCAATTGAAACGCCTATGATTATGTATGGTAGAAGAAAATTAGCAGAAAATCCCGAGGCATTACAACAAGCTATCAATCATCAAAGAATGAAACGCATGGGACAACCACAAGAAATAGCAGATATTGCCCTTTGGCTATGTTCTGAACAATCAAGTTTCATTACTGGAAGCTCAATCAAAGCAGATGGAGGAGCATTAGCATAGAAAATGATGAATGTTTAATGATAAATGATGAATTAGTGAATCATCAAATATTTGTTAAACATCAATCATTAAAAATTAAAAATTCAACATTTATCATTAAAAAGATATGGCAAGAAACCCGCATTATTTATCACAAATGGCTCATATAGAAGTCTATACCACCAAGTTGGACGAATCAGTAAAGTTTTTTACAGATATTGTTGGTTTAGATGAAACAGGGCGAGAAGGAAATTCAGTTTACCTAAGAGCTTGGGGAGATTATTTTTTTCACACATTAAAACTAACCCAAAATGATAAGCCAGGTTGGGGGTGTTTGGGCTGGCGTGCCGATAGTGAAGAAGCTCTTGAAGATGCAGTAAAATATTTAGAGTCAATTGGAAATGGAATTGGTTGGGTTGATGGAGATTTAGGTCATGGAAAATCATATCGTTTTAAATCACCGGATGGTCATCTACATGAAATCTTTTGGGATGTAGTTTGGCTAAAAGAAACAGGAATTAGAAGAAGTGTTTTTGCCGACCGTTATGCAAGTAATCGCAGAAAAGGTATTTGTCCACGTCGTTTTGACCACGTTACTTATAATACTGCACAATACCCTGCCGAAAAAGCCTTTTGGAATGGCTTTGGTTTGAAAAACCCAGATGAAGTACGAATTAATGATGACCTACCACCAATCGGGGGCTTATTTACAACTGGCAACCTTTCGCATGATATTGCTATATTTTCTGACCCTGCTTTGCAAAAAGGTGAAGGCGTATTAAATCATGTAGCATTTAACTTTGATAGCCGTGAAGAAGTGCTATTGGCTTGTGATTGGGTAATTGAAAATGGGTATAAGTTAGCTATGGGAGCCCCAACTCGCCACAAAGCAGACGAAGGTTTTTTTATTTATATTGACGAACCAGGTGGAAATAGGTTTGAATTTTACGCAGGTGCAAGACTAATTTTCGCCCCTGACCACGGACCTGACATCCATTACTTAAAAGACAATCCTAATGATGCGTGGGGTGATACAAGCCCTTGGTCTGCACCTGATGGAAGTGTAAAAAAAGAACACGGAAGTTATAAGTCGTAATTTAATCTGAAATCAAAAATCGTAAATCCGAATTAAAAATGTGGCATTATTTCCCCAATCAATATATGCCCTCTTACCAGTTGAATCGTGCTTTAACACAAGCACATTATGGAGGAGGTGAGTTTGCTGAATGTATAGAAGCGGCAAGTGAAATTACACCAGGTGACAATGCAAGTTTTCATAACGCATGGTCAAAAATTGGCAATACAATTTATGAAGAAGCAGAAAATGCTTTGAAAGAAGGTAATAATGCTACGGCAAGAAGAGCCTATTTAAGAGCATTTAACTATCTACGTACCTCAGAGTTTTTCTTAAAACCAAGCGATGATAGAAAATTACCTGCCTATTTAAAATCGGTGGGGGCATTTCACAAAGCCATTGACCTTTTTGATAACCCACCCAAACGCATTACCATTCCGTTTGAAGGTTCATCTATTTCAGGCTATTTATTTACACCAATTGGTAATAATAATGCTCCTGTAATGATAATGTTTGGAGGTTTGGATAGCTTGGCAGAAGAAATGTATTTTGGTCCGAGCCAATTATTGAATGAGAGAGGCATTGCTTTATTAGTTTTAGATGGTCCCGGTCAAGGAGCAACGCTTCGCTTGAATCATATCAATACTCGATTTGATTATGAAGTACCAGCTACGGTAGCTTTTGATTGGACATTAGAAAACCTCAAAGATGTAGTTGATACTTCTCGCATCGGTATCATGGCGGTTTCAATGGGCGGTTATATGGCGGCACGTTCGGCGGCTTTTGAAACTCGTTTTAAAATTTGTTGTATTTGGGGAGCAGTTTGGAGTTATTATGATGTTTGGAAAAATCGCCCAGACGACCATCCATTAGCCGAAATTGTAATGCACATTGTAGGTGCAAATAATATGACAGATGCACGTGAGCGTTTGAAAAAATTCACTTTGGAAGGTGTTGCCGAAAAAATATCTATGCCAACTTATGTACTTCATGGTGAAGATGATAGACAAAATTTTGTAGAAAATGCCTACAAAATGCAAGCAGCCTTGACTTGCGAAAAAACCATTGAAATCGTACCAAAAGAGAGCAGCGGTTCGGCTCATTGCCAAATAGATAATTTTACAAAAGCCTATAAAATGTTTGATTGGGTTGCAAAAGAAATGAAAAAATGAAAACAAATCTCTTTTCATTGGCAGGAAAAGTTGCTTTAATTACTGGTTCGAGTTCGGGAATGGGGAAAGCCATAGCTGAAGTAATGAGCGAAAATGGAGCTACGGTCATTATATCAAGCAATGACGATTGAATAATTATTTGTATAAAATTAATAATCAAGTACAATGATACAGCAAATTAAAAAAGGCATTACCTATGCCGAAAGCAAAGAGGCTGACTTGAAAGTAAGAGCATTGGTAGAAAATATGCTTGAAAAAGTAAGTCAAGAAGGTGATACCGCAGTTCGTGAATTTTCAACAAATTTAGACAAGTGGTCGCCCGAAAGTTTTAAAATTTCAGCAAAACAAGCTCAAGAAATTATCGCCAATTTACCCGAACAGGTAATAAGCGATATAAAATTTGCACAAACGCAAATCCGAAATTTTGCTCAAATTCAACGTGAATCTATTAAAGATGTAGAAGTTGAAACTTTGCCAGGCGTATTTCTTGGGCATAGAAACATTCCAGTAAATTCTGTCGGTTGCTATGTGCCAGGTGGTCGTTATCCGATGGTGGCATCGGCTCACATGAGCGTTTTGACAGCAAAAGTTGCAGGTGTAAAGCGTGTAATTGCTTGTACGCCACCTATAAATGGGCAAATTCCTGCGGCAACCGTTGCGGCAATGTATATGGCAGGAGCAGATGAAATTTATTTATTGGGAGGCGTGCAAGCAATCGCTATGATGGCAATAGGCACAGAAACCGTACAACCAGTAGATATGTTGGTAGGGCCTGGAAATGCCTATGTAGCAGAAGCAAAACGTCAATTATTTGGAAAAGTAGGCATAGATTTATTTGCAGGACCTACCGAAACCTTAATAATAGCCGATGCTACTTGTGATGTTGAAATGTGTGCAACTGACCTTTTGGGGCAAGCTGAACATGGGCCAACTACGCCAGCGATTTTACTAACATCAAGCAAAGAAATTGCCGAAGGAATTGAAGCAGAAATTCAAAGGCAATTAACCATTTTGCCAACGGCTGATATTGCCAGTGTTTCGTGGCGAGATTATGGACAAGTTATTTTGGTAGATAATGTTGAAGAATTGATTTCGGAAGCAGATAGAATTGCATGCGAACACGTACAAGTTATGACAGAAAATCCAAGAGAATTTTTGGAGAAAATGACTAATTACGGAGGTTTATTCTTGGGAGCAAGAACCAACGTTGCTTTTGGCGATAAAGTAATCGGTACAAATCATACGTTGCCAACCAAAGAAGCGGCACGTTATACGGGTGGACTTTGGGTTGGAAAATTCTTGAAAACCTGTACTTATCAAGAAATAAAAACCGATGAAGCCAGTGCCATGATTGGTGAATATTGTTCAAGACTATGTGCCATTGAAAACTTTTCGGGACATCAAGAACAAGCCGATTTGAGGGTTAGAAGATATAAAAAATAATGAGAACAGCTTTAATAACAGGAGGAGCGGGTGGCATTGGTTCGGCAATTTGTAGAAAATTTGCAGAAGCAGGTTACTCTGTGATAATAACCTACAATTCGGATAGAGAAAAGGCAGAAAAACTATTAGCTTCTTTACCCGAAGGTAATCATGCTATTTTTCAAGCACCCAATACAAATCCTGAAAAACTACAAGCATTAACAGAATTTATAAAAAAGAAATACGGCAAATTAGATGTTTTGGTCAATAATGCAGGCATTACAACGCCCGTAAAACACGAAGATTTAGAAGGTCTAACAGATGAATGGATTGACAAAATTATGCAAACCAACGTGCGAGGAACATTTGCAATTATTCGTGCAATGCAACCACTTTTAGCTCGCTCATCAGGTGTGGATGCTTTAATAGTTAATATTTCTTCGGTAGCCGCTATTTCAGGCATTGGAAGCAATGTAGCCTATTGTGCTTCCAAAGCGGCGGTTGACAGTATTACTCGTTCTTTGGCAAGAGCATTAGCACCCAAAATCAGAGTAGTTTCTATTTCGCCAGGTTGGGTTTTGGGCGATTATACGCAAAATATTGACCCCGAATATCTACAAACTCAAATAGACAAAACACCCTTAGCACGTTTGGCAAGTGCAGAAGACGTAGCCAATACGGTCTTGGCTTTGGCAACACATTTAACCTTTACAACAGGTTCAATTATTCCAGTTGATGGCGGACGGCTTTTACTATAAATAATTCAATCCAAAAAACTAACCTTTGAAAAACGATTAAATTATGTCTAAAATTAAAAAAGCTCTTATCGTAGGTGGAGGAATCGGGGGTTTATCAGCTGGTATTGCCCTCAGAAAAGCAGGAATTGAAGTCGAAATAGCTGAAATAAGCAAAGAATATAATGTTTATGGCGTAGGTATCATTCAACAAGCCAATGCCTTGCGTGCCTTAGATGCTCTTGGAGTAGCTGATGAAGCCATGCGTAGAGGCTCACCTTATGGCAAGTTGAAATTATGCACAGTAAACGGAATGCTAATTGGTGAAACAGGAACGCCGCCCATCGGTAGATTTCCAAGCCATAATGGCATTTCCAGAAAAATATTACACGAAGTGCTGCACGAAGCTGCCATAGAACATTCCGTTAAATTCAGAATGGGACTTACTATTGCTTCAATACAAAATGAAGAAAATAGCATAAATGTTGAATTTACCGACGGTTCAACAGGCACTTTTGATGTGTTAATTGGGGCAGATGGTATCAATTCAAAAGTAAGAAAATTAGTATTCGGCGAATATCAACCTAATTATACAGGTGCTTCTGTTTGGCGATATGCCTTCAAACGCCCCGCAGAATTAGATACAAGTTATATGTTTTTTGGAAAAAATACTAAAATGGGTTTAGTACCAATGACTGCCGAAACAATGTATATGTTTCTTGTTTCAGCAGAAGGTGACCACAACCCAATCATACCAGAAAGCGAGTTAATACCACGTTTACAAGCACATTTGAAGGAATATTCTGCTGATTTAGCAAAAGGTTTGTCAGAACAAATCACAGACCCTAAAGGTGTAATTTATCGTCCCTTAGAAACCTTAATGTTATCTTTACCGTGGCATAAAAACCGTGTTATTATGATTGGAGATGCGGCTCATGCTACTATTCCGCAGTTAGGTTCTGGGGCAGCTTTGGCAATTGAAGATGCCGTAGTTTTAGGCGAGTTAATAAATACCGATGATTCGGTAGAAACGATATTTGAAAAGTATATCGCTCGTCGCTATGAACGTTGCAAAATGGTTGTCGATGTCTCTGAAACTATTGGAAAATGGGAAATGATGAATTGGAAAGGCATTGAGTTGCCAGAAGGAGCAAATATTGCAGCATTGATGGATAAAACCTTGATTACTTTGACAGAAAATATATAATTAGGCGATTCAATTTAGCAAATACAAATATGAAATTAGTTACATTTAAAAATACAAAAAACAAGGTTCGCATTGGGTGGTTGCAAGCAGACGGAGTGGTAGATATGAATTTAGCCTCTAAAAAACTACCCACAGATATGCTCAAATTCATTGATAATCACGAAAAATATCGTGCAATAATTGATGGTTTGGGAGAGGTAATTGCCCATTTTGCACTTGATGAAGTTCAGTTATTAGCCCCTCTACCAAATCCACGTGGCTTTCGTGATTTTATCGGTTTTGAGCAACACATGCTTAACGCCTCTAAAACTTTCGGTCATGCTGTAGCAGAAATATGGTACCAAATTCCCATTTTTTATTTTACCAATCATCAAGCTATTTATGGTCCAGATGCTGATATACCAAAGCCAACAGCAGAAACGAGAATGGATATGGAATTAGAAATGGTAGCAGTTATAGGTAAAAAAGGGGCAAATATAAAAGCTGCAGATGCCGAAGAATATATTTTTGGCTATACCATTTTTAATGACTGGTCTGCTCGTTATTTGCAAAAATTCGAATCAGCAGGACCACCATTAGGTCCACACAAAGGGAAAGATTTTGCTAACTCAATCGGTCCATGTATTGTTACAAAAGACGAAATGGAGCAATACAGATGTACTATCACCCCTGATACATTTCCAAGTCATCTCAGATTCCCTAAAAATAATTTACAACGATTTGACCTAAAAATGACCGCCAAAATAAATGGTAAAACCATTACAGAAGGTAATGCTAATACTGTTTTTTGGGCTTTCCCAGAGCAAATCCAGAGAGCATCCGAAAATAGCGTTACACTAAACCCAGGCGATATGTTAGGTAGTGGTACAGTCGGTTGGGGTAGTTTGGTAGAAACAAATTTTACAAACCATCGTCCATTAGAAGTAGGCGATATAGTCGAAATGGAAATTGAAGGAATCGGAGTTTTAAGAAATAAATTAGTGTAAGAAATGGATTTGAAACAATACGAAATTTCACCTAAAACAGAAGTAATAAGAAATGCTTCGCCCGCCAAATTGTATAAGTTGGCAATGCTATTTGAGGAAAATCCAGAAATTACAAATACTGGAGCTTTAGCTCTCATGTCAGGAGTGAAAACGGGCAGAAGCCCAAAGGATAAGAGAATTATTGCCCGACCTGAAAGCCATGATGATATTTGGTGGGGCGACATCAATATTAAGATGGATGAGCATACGTTTGATATTAATCGCCAACGTGCGATTGATTACTTCAATACTCGTTCCAGAATTTATGTGGTAGATGGCTATGCTGGTTGGGATAAAAAGTATCAAATTAAAATCAGAGTGATTTGCACTCGACCTTATCATGCTTTGTTTATGCATAACATGATGATTCGACCTACGGAAGAAGAATTAATGACTTTTGGCAATCCTGATTATGTGATTTATAATGCTGGCGAGTTCCCTGCCAATACGTTTACATCCCACATGAATAGTCGCACAAGTGTTGATTTGTGTTTTGAACGAAAAGAGTTTGTGATTTTGGGTACTGAGTATGCTGGTGAGATGAAAAAAGGGATTTTCACTATTATGAATTATATAATGCCAAAACAGGGTATTTTATCAATGCATTGTTCGGCAAATGAAGGGCAGAATAACGATGTGTCATTGTTTTTTGGCTTGAGTGGTACTGGTAAAACAACCTTATCTGCTGATGCAAACCGTAAACTAATAGGAGATGATGAGCATTGTTGGTCAGCTGATGGCATTTTTAATATCGAAGGAGGTTGTTACGCAAAAGCTGTAAATCTTTCGCCAATCAAAGAAGCTGAAATCTTTGGAGCAATTAAATTCGGAACTATTCTTGAAAATGTAGTAGTAAATGCCGAAACCAACGAAGTTGATTATGACGACATAAGTATCACAGAAAATACAAGAGCTTCGTATCCTATTGAATTTATCAATCAAGCTAAAATTCCTTGTCTTGGTGGACACCCCGAAAACATTATTTTTCTTACTTGCGATGCTTTTGGTGTACTACCTCCTGTCTCTAAACTAAATTCGGCACAGGCAATGTATCATTTTATTAGTGGTTACACAGCTAAGATTGCAGGAACAGAAATGGGAATAACTGAACCTACCGCTACTTTTTCAGCTTGTTTTGGGGCAGCATTTTTGGTGTGGCATCCTGCAAAATATGCTGAATTACTTTCTGAAAAAATTGGAAAACATAACACCAATATATGGTTAGTAAATACAGGATGGATTGGTGGCAGCTATGGTGTTGGCGAAAGAATTAAACTTAAATACACCCGTGCCATTATTGATGCGATACATTCGGGTGAACTAAAAAATGCAACTTTTATAGAAGATAAATGCTTTGGGTTTCAAATACCAACAACTTGCTCTAATGTGCCTTCTACTATTTTAAGCCCCTCAAATCATTGGGAAAGTATAGAAGATTACCAAGTGGCTTCAAAAAATATTTCCCAACTTTTTAAAAAGAATTTTGAAAAGTATGTAGATGGTTGCACAAGAGAAGTAATAAATGCTGGACCGAAATAATTCTAACATAATTAAACAATTAATCTTAAAAAAAATGAAAAAATTACTAAACCTTGATTTTTTGCCTAAAAACCTTGATTGGGCATTACTTATTTTCCGTATTTGGGTTGGAGTGAGTTTATTTTGTAATCATGGCATCGAAAAATTTGTAAAATTCTCTGAATTTTCAAATAATCCCAAAGCCTTAGACCCTATACATATTGGTATTTTACCTACTTTAACGTATGCCACCTTTACCGATGGTATCTGTTCTCTTCTTGTTATTCTTGGTCTTTTCACACGACTAAGTTCACTACTTATTGTATGCACTTTATGTGTTGTATTTTTCATATTAAAAGGAGGTTCTTTTGTTCCAAAAGATGCAGAAGTTGTTTATTTATATCTTGGTTCGTACATGTATCTTGCTTGCATTGGTGCTGGTAAGTATAGTTTGGATAATCGTTTATTCAACTGAAAAGAAAAAACAGAATGGGGTATATGGGTTAAATTCCTTAGAAGATTATTTACGCACTCAAAAAACGAGCAACAACAATTTGACAGCCTTAAAAAATGAAACACTCCCTTTCCTGTCGGTAGTGTTATTTTTTTGTGGTGTTTAGCCAAACTATACAAAAAGTACGACAAGATTTTCGCATATTTGCGAGTTAGCGGTAATTGTACAACTACACCTAATAGAACACTACAACCATCAAAAAATATGATTTCAAAACTGGACTTCCGTAAGAATTTGACAGTATGAACGGAACGTTACACATATAAATTAACTTAATTGCGACTTAAAACACTTTTTTAACCAATTATTTGTGTTATAGAGTGCGACATAACTAATGAGAGATTTGAATAGGACTTTTCCAAAAAATGACGTTCCAGAAATCTTCAATCCATTTTTTAGCAAATGATACTGAATCAGATGCTTTTTTGAAAGCGTTGTCAATGAGTTGATTTAGATGTTGTAAATTTTCAATAAATCCAGTTTCCGCCAGTACTGTTTTAATAGATTTCCAAAGCCTTTCTATGGGATTTAGATTCGGGGAGTATGTTGGTAAATTTACGATGCTAATACCGAGTAAATAAGACTTTTGCTCAATGGCTGGTGTTGTATGGGCCTTATGGTTGTCCCAAATAAGAATGATTCCATCATACTGTAAGTGTTGTTCTTTGATTTTGTCAAGCATTGCTAAGAAAGTTTGTTCATTCCCTTTTTTTATGGGTATCAAAAGACTTTTTCCACGGATTGCATAGAAACCAAAACAGTTTTGTTTAGTTCGATTAGTATTTTCTTTACGAATTAAACCTTTACTAAAAGACCATAATCGATCGGACCGCCGATGCGGCTGAATTACCATAAGTTTGGAAGGTGGACTCATCGGCAAAGCCAATAGACATATTTTCTAAATTTTTAGTACCCATTCCCAAAACATCAGCAACGGCTTTTAAACGTTCACTAAGTTTTTGTTTATGGTCGGGGTGCTGACGATAATCTCGGGGCTGTGGTTTGTAACAGTACATATTCATCAAACGTAACAACCTCTGTACTTGACGTTTAGAATAGGTAATTTGAAATCGATTGAGAATTAAATTATGGATTTCTCCACAAGTCCAAAAATCAGATTCATCGGTTAAAAGTTGTTTTAAGTGACCTTTTTGGTCTTTGCTTAATCGGGGTTTTGGTCCGCCACCTTGTCCTCGAAGGTCTTGCAAGCCTACCTCTTTTTTTTATTCCAGTCGGATTGCCAGTCGTAAAGCGTACTGATAGGAACATTCGTCTGCAAAGAGACTGATTCAATATCGGATTGTGATATTAAATGAAGTACTAACGCTTTAAAATCTTCGCTATGGCTTTCGTGAAAAGAATTCATGAAGCGTAGTAAACGCTCTGGTTCGCTGATGGAAACTTGTTTTTTCATAGGGCAAATTTGCACTATTTTAATAGCAAGTTCCAAATTGTTCTGTCATTATCTATATGTAAAATTAAATCAATTCCTTGGTCAATTGAATTAATTGAAAGATATAAAAATGAACGGTGGTACGAAGACAATGAAAAATTGAATTGGTATATTTTAAGTAATAATGAATCATTGCCGTGGTCAATTCATTTACTTGAAAGATTCAAAGATAAATGGAGTTGGTGGGGTTTAAGTCAAAACAAAAATCTACCATGGTCAATTGAATTAATTTCGAGATATGAAAATAAATGGGTTTGGCAAACTGGAAAATCATTAGAAGGAATGACATGGAATCATTCATTGCCATGGTCAGTAGAACTAATTGATGATTTTAAAGATAAATGGGATTGGATTATTTTTGAATGTGATTCCTATGTCTATCTTCAAGTCTTTAAGCCACTATTAAATGATGAATTCATTGAAGAAGTGATGAATGAACTTCAAAAAAAATATTCATAAAATCTTATCAATGAATAAAGATATATTTACTGTCAGTCCCGTGGATGGTGTCCCCTCCATCCATCTTGCGTCAGCAACTCGTCATTTAATTTTACTCATAATTTATTGATAATCAAATATTTATATTTCTGATATAGGATCGATGATGGGGACACGCATCCACGGGGACTGAGTGATTCTACAAATCAAGTAAGGGGAAATTTTTATATCAGGCGAAAATTTTAAACAAAAAATGATTAAATTGCGTAATAGAAAATGAGTTTTATAACGAAAAAGAGCGGTTTATTTCGTTGCTTTCAGACTACGGATTTAAGGCAACATTTGGCAATGAATCGGACACCAGATTTTTAAAAAAGGCTTTACAAGCATTGATTAATTCACCAGTACCTATTCGAGAAGTCAAATTTGTTAAAAATGACATTTCAGCCCTCACAAAAGATAGTCGAAGCGGTATTTACGACTTGGCTTGTACCGATGAAAACGGCAATCATTTCATCGTAGAAATGCAGCTTGGAGCCTATGCAGAGTTTATTCAACGCATGAAATTTTATGCTTTGTACCGTTTCAATACGCTTGTAGAAAAAGGTAATTTTACGTTTGAAGAATTGCCTCGCATCTACTGTATTGGTATTTTGGCTAAATCTATTTTACCAAATATCAAAGACTATCACAATATTGCCGTTTTGAGGAACGAAAAAGGTGAACTTATTGATGAACAATTAACGTTTATTACCTTAGAATTAGATAAATTTAACACGCAAATCGCTGATATTCAGACTGATTTGGATAAATTAATTTATACGATGAAAAATTTACATAAGGCAACCAGCCCAACGCAATATCCTCAATTTTGGAATGAAGAATGGCTAAAAATCGCAATTGACGAATTAGACAAAAAAGCCCTGACCCAAGAAGAACGCCTTGTCTATGCCATGACGATTTCGGCTAATGCTTTGGCTGTTAAGAACGAAAACAAGAAAATTGAGAATGCAAGAGAGTTAGAAAATATGACTGTGAAAAGCAATGCTGTGAAAAAAGCATTATTGAAAGGAAAATTAAGTCTAAGTGAAATAGCGGACTACAATGATGTGTCAGTTGATTTTGTGCTTGATATTCAAAATCAACTTTCGGAGAAATAATACATACAAATAATTTGAACCAAAAAAGGTCATTAACCAAAAATTAATGACCTTTTTAACACCCCAATTAGTGCCACATAAAGCACTTTTCAACAAATATTTCCATCAATTCCCTTGATTATCTCCTATAAGTGCCACACATCGCCCTTATTAAATTGAGCTATTAACGAATTTATCACAAAAACTCCGAATCAGGCGTGAACAATTGGGCGTTACCCAAGAATATTTAGCGGATTTATCGGGCGTAGGTCTCCGAACTATCAAATCTTTCGAGAGTGGAAAAGCTAATCCAAGACTCGAAACCCTCACAAAATTATCCGAAGTTTTGGGTATGGAATTGGTATGGGCTATTCGTAAAATGGGATTGTAATTTTTGAAAACACCCTCAATATCAGTAATTTTATGGAATGGAGGCACTATATAAAGAAGACCAAATTTTCATACCAATAATTTCATATTACGGGCGGTTCGCCGCAGCAATTCAAAACAAATTTTTTGTTAAGCTGAAATAGAAGCTGAGGTTATCAAAGGATATTCAAATTAGAAATGATTTTTGTAGAAGGTCAATAAAAAAGAGAAAACCTATAAAAAACAAATACCCCGACACATGGCAAGCCAGCGGTTTCGGGGAATACGTTGTAAATTTAGTTTTTTTTAATTAAAAAATATGCAAACTATTCGGTTGTTTTTTATACTTTTATATAGTGAATTCTGAAAACCCATACCACTTAAATATTGAGATTGATAAGCTGACAAACAGTATTTTGAATACCTTAACCAATGAGAGTATTCAAACAGATGTTCAACTTTTATCAAAAGATGATTTGAAAACCATTACCAAGAAAAATGGATGGTTATTTTCGTGGAAATCAGAAGCGAAACTTGATGATAGAATATTATTGAAATTACTTACACTCGACGACCCCAACACAATACAAGGCTTAGCAAGCATAAGCGACTACGGCGACCACTACTATTTACATCTTGTAGAAAGTGTTCCTTTCAATTTAGGGAAGAATAAACTGTATCAAGGAGTCCCAGGCAACTTATTTGCCTATACTTGCAGAATTTCATGGAACAAAGGATATGAAGGTTTTGTTTCTTTTACGTCCAAAACCTTGTTAATCAAACACTACGAAGAAAGTTTAGGAGCTACCCATGTTGGAGGGCATAAAATGGTAATTTTTCCATATGAAGCTCTGAAATTAATTAGACAATATTATCCAACAAACAACAAATAAAATGGGATATATAAAAGAACCAGAAGGGGTTGATTTAATCGTTGCTCCTTCAACTTTTACGGCACAAGATAGACAAATGATTAGTAATATCATTGCTAATTATAAAAAAACACGCACATTTACGAAAGTAAATACGCTTCCTTTCTTTCAAGGTGCTGAAAAACTGTCAAAGCAAAAGTAGGTCATTAACCAAAAATTAATGACCTTTTTAATAATCAAATTAGTGCCACATAAAGCACTTTTTAACAATCATTTCTACCAACCCCCTTGATTATCTCCAAAAGTGTCACACATCGCCCTTCTTTAATTGAGATTAAAATGAACCTTTCACAAGAACTCCGATTCAGGCGAGAACAATTGGGCGTTACCCAAGAATATTTAGCGGATTTATCGGGCATAGGACTCCGAACTATCAAATCTTTCGAGAGTGGAAAAGCCAATCCAAGCCTCGAAACCCTCACAAAATTATCCGAAGTTTTGGGAATGGAGTTGGTATTGGCTATTCGTAAAACGGGATTGTAATTTTTGAAACCACCCTCAATTTTAGTAATTTTGTGAAATGGAAGCACTATATACGGAAGACCAAATTTTTATACCAATAATTTCAGATTATGGGTTCAAGGCAACTTTTGGTAACGAATCTAATACAATATTTTTACGTAGAGCATTACAGGCACTCATAAAATCAGAAGTGCCAATTGTTGAAGTAAAATTTGATAAAAATACCTTTGAAGGCATTACGCAAGACGGCAGAAGTGGGATTTTTGATTTGGCTTGTACTGACGAAAATGACAACCATTTCATCGTTGAAATGCAGTATGGAGATGCACCATATTTTGTCCAGCGAATGAAGTTTTACGCATTGCACAAGTTTAATGCAATGGTGAAGCGTGGTAAATTTGACTATTCCACACTCACCAAAATCTATTGTGTCGCTATTTTAGCCAATGATATTCTTCCTTATCCGCAATTTCATACCGTGGCGAACCTGAGAAATGAACAAGGTGAACTTTTTGACGACCAAATGACGTTTATTACAGTAGAATTAGATAAATTTACAACGCAAGAGTCTGATTGTCAGACAGATTTAGAAAAACTAATATTCACAATGAGAACTATCCATACAGTCACACAACCAATTCAGTTTCCCAAATTTTGGGATGAAGATTGGTTAAAAGTCGCCATTGATGAATTAGATAGTCGCAAAATGACTCCTGATGAAAAAGCCTCATTAGAGATTTTGATTGCCCGAAATGCAGAATCGGTAAAAGCTGAAAATAGAAAAATTGAAGCTGCAAGAATGGCTGATAAAATAGAAACGATCAAGAATTTATTAGGTCTGGGTATTTTAACGAATCAACAGATTGCAAAAACGGTTGGAGTAAGTGAAAGTTTAGTTATTCAATTAGCTACCAATGCTTAAATTTTAGATTTAAAATTGACATATACCGAATCCAAATTTATTTCATCGGCTGGTAGTTGGCAAATCATCTTACATTCCCAAGTATAGTACGAAAAGAATTTGTTTTTTAATCTATTAATATTTTCATATCATGGAAGCATTAAATACAGATACGCATCCAACGAAATATCCTCAATTTTGGAATGAAGAATGGCTAAAAATCGCAATTGACGAATTAGACAAAAAAGCCCTGACCCAAGAAGAACGCCTTGTATATGCTATGACGATTTCGGCTAATGCTTTGGCAGTTAAGAATGAAAACAAGAAAATTGAGAATGCTAAACAGGCAAAAACGTTTGAAGTAGTAAAAAAGATGCTTTTGAGAGGAAAGGCAACAATCAAAGAGATTGCAGAAGATTGTGATGTCACCATTGATTTTGTGCTTGAAGTTCAAAATCAACTTTCGGATAAATAAATCATATTATTACTAAATTACCTTTATTCATCTCCTCTTTTATTAAAATAAAAAAATACAATTCATTTGCCCTCCCAAATAGGTCATTAACCAAAAACTAATGACCTTTTAAATACATCAATTAGTCCCACATAAAGCACTTCCCAACAAATATTTCCACAATCCAATTGATTATCCCCCAAAAGTGCCACATACTGCCCTTAATAAATTGAGCTACTCATGAATCTATCACAAGAACTCCAAATCAGGCGAGAACAATTGGGCGTTACCCAAGAATATTTAGCGGATTTATCGGGCGTAGGACTCAGAACTATCAAATCTTTTGAGCGTGGAAAAGCCAATCCAAGACTCGAAACCCTCACAAAATTATCCGAAGTTTTGGGTATGGAATTGGTATGGACAATCCTTAAAACGGGTTTATGAATGGCTTTTGGCTGTCAGCTTTCGGCAATAGGCGAAGTCTTAGATTATCTCAAAATCACTTTCCATTATTTTTATATCTAATATTCTAAACAATTTCATTATTTTTGTGTATAATATCAAACATTATGAAATCAAAAGCAATTGTTTTATTACCCACAGCTTCCAAAATTTTAGCCCAATTAGGAGAAGATGTAAAGCTGGCAAGGTTAAGACGAAAACTAAGTACGGAACAAGTTGCTGAACGAGCAGGGATTAGTCGTTCAACGTTATGGCAAATCGAAAAAGGTACGCCAAGCGTGGCAATGGGGGCATATTTGCAGGTTTTATTTGTGATGGGTTTAGAGAAAAATTTGCTGTTAATGGCAAACGATGATGTCTTGGGTCGTAAGCTACAAGATGCTGATTTATTGGTAAAGAAACGTGCTACTAAGAAAACTAAGGAGGTATAGCGATGGCGGAGAGAAAACGAATTATACAAGTTTTTGCGGATTGGGAAACCATGTCAGAACTGCAGTTGATGGGTTTATTGTCGGCTACCCAAATTAGAGGAAAAGAAATTTTTGCTTTTGAATACGATAAAGAATGGTTGAAATATAACCAAGATAAACACAATCTCGACCCTGATTTAAGTCTCTACGGCGGACAACAATATTTGAATGATACCAAAAGTAATTTTGGTATTTTTATGGATTCTTCTCCTGACCGTTGGGGGCGTTTGCTCATGCGTAGGCGTGAAGCAGCTATGGCGAGATCAATGTCATTAAGTTAAGGTTTTTGAATTAATAATAAAGAACAAGGAATAAAGAATGGAGAAGCAAAATCTCCTCAGCAGCACTTCTAAAATCTACATTCCTTATTCTGAATTCTGACTTATTTCCTTAACTTAATGACATTGATGGCGAGATTGGAGGGAAGGAAAGAGCAATTGCTTTTTGAAACAGATTACCTTTTGGGCGTTTATGACCAACATCGCATGGGGGCAATTCGCTTTAAAACGGACAATGAAGGTGATTTTTTGAGTAATAATAAAGCAATGGCAGCCCCTCCGTTTACATCATTACGAGAGTTGGAACAGGCGAGTTTAAATCTTGAAAAAGAAGACAGTGTTGATAATCCCGATTATTTGAAGTGGTTAACTAATGTAAGTTGCGTATTATAAAAAGCAAAATCTTTCAATATCGACCTAAATTTGGTTTGCCAACTAAATTTACTCTCAATGAAAGATTTTACCATTGCAATTTATTGTTTTGTAGACGATTTATTACTAAATAGGGCAAACGCACGAGAATTAAATAATTAACTGTTTTAGGTACTCAACATCAAAAGCGGCTTTTACTCTTCTTTTTTTTAGACTTAGTTTATCCTTATGCTCTGAAATAACTTGCAGAGCTAATT
>JAAFIU010000045.1 GCA_013298805.1 Cytophagales bacterium
AGATGTAGTAGGCTTGTCAGAGATACATTGTCTTTTTCTAAGAAGTTGGTAAACCATATTGGAGCTATAAAATACTTCATTTGCCACTACAACAAATACATAGCATTACTTATTTAACACTACCATCTTTCTTTCATCTGAACTATCCATAGATTAAAATTTTTATGTTTTACATACACACAAATATAAAAATATCTCCCTATAAAACCCGATAAAACAACTCCTGCTCAGACAATAAATCATGGAAGGAAAACGATAAATATTGATTTTGTTTCTCTACCTGAAAAACGCATTGTGTCACTAACTCACCATTACGATTTACTCGCATATCGTTGTGAATATCGCCCGTGCCTCCGTTCAAATGAAAATCAATGACTTGTTCTTTTGATAAAGCTGGATTTTGCTCTCTAAAATCGGCGAACCATTTTTCCCTTGCAGCACGTACTTCAAGCGGATATAAAGTTGAAGATGACCAAATATGTGCTTCATTGGAATTTTTAATGGCATAATGCAGTTGCTGACCATCCCAACGAAATTCATAAATTTGAAGGCTTCCTTTAGTATGAACAATAATTAAAGTACAATTCTCAATTCCTTCAAAAGAGTAATTTTTGATAAAATCATCTACCGAATCGTATTTAAAAAAATCTAAAATAATTTGCCCACGACTTTGTTTATAAGGAGGTTTTGGGATATGTTTTTCAAATGCTCCATTCAATAAACAAAGTGTGTAGTCGTTGGAAGTAGCAAGCCAAGTTCCGCCTGCTTGGGCATCTTTCGGGAAATATACTTGTTTACCATTGATAATATACTTTTTAGGAGGTATTGCTTTGGGACGAACAAGGGCTTCATCTCGATTATTTGTCAAGATAAAACCTTGATTAACAGTAGGAATATAAGTAAGGACGCACATTTGGGATAATGAGTGATTGGGTGATTTTATGAATGAGTGATTTTCTCTGAGTAATATTTAGCGACAAAGATTCCACAAAACCACTCAGTCATTATTTACTCAACCATTAGCATTAACTCTAAACCTAATTGTGGAATGAGCTACTCCAAAATTTTGAGGTATTTTAATTTCTGGATACATTTCATTCAATCCAATTTTAATAATGGCTAAGTGGTGAATGGTGTGTTCAATCAGATAGGTTAATTCACGATAAAAACTACTGAGTATAGAAACGGCTTCATCAGCTCCAAATTGAGTTTTTAATGATAGCGGATAATCAGTTTTTGAATCGTACAATTGTTTTTTTATATCTTCTAATAACTCAATCGTAAAGTTTTTATCAATTTCAATATGGATATTTCGCTCACGAGCGTCGTAATTGACAAGTCCATCGGTACGACTTTTTAACAAACACTGATAAAATTCTACGATATGCCTAACGTGTTGACCTACCGTGCTGTAATGTAAAGGACGCAAACTGTCGCTATACACCACTGAATCTATATCATTTAGTAAATCAATGAGTTGATTAATGATTTCTATATTCGTATTCTGAAGCATCGTTGTTAGGTACTTTATGAGTTAATGGTTAATAATGAATTGGCTTTCAAAATCATCTGTTTCGTTTGTTCCAAAATATCCCTGGATTGTAACGCTTCAAAGCATTATTATTCCTTCACCACATTGACAAAAACAGTAAATGTAACATTATCGCTCATGCCAAAAGTCCCTCCTCCTACCGACCAATCTCGGCGATTTATTACCGTTGAACCTTGAAAAGATGCTTTGTCACTATCTTGCTTAAACGTAAATGGGATTTTTACATTTTTGGTTGTTTCCTTTATCGTCAAATCAAAATAGCCCACATAATTGTTGCCATCCTTTTCAATTTTGGTAGTTTTCATTTTCAAATTTGGATATTTCGCAACATTGAAAAAATCTGATTTTTCCCGTAAATGTTTATTTCTGAGATTGTTGTCGGTATCAATCGTACTGGCATCTACGCTGGCTACCAAACTGGATGCGGGCAAATTATTAGGGTCAAATTTTAATGTTCCCGAAAAACCTTTAAACTTTCCGTCAATGGTAGCACCAAGCATTTTAATTTTGAAAGAAACATTTGCCGTGACGGGTTTCCAATTTTGGGCAAAAAGCGTTGTTACCGTTAAATTTACGAAAAAACAAAAAATCAAGATTCGTCTCATTGGTATTTCGTTTAAGAACTTGTTTAAACTCAGAATTTATAAGAAACTGCAATCATTGGCATCAAATTCTTTTTACGCCATGTGTTATTCGTTATACCATTTATTTCAACTTTTTTATCGGTAGTTAGTTCTACAAATTGAAAACTTGTACCTGCTCTAATCCCGATTTTATCAGAGACCCAATAGCGTGCATATAGTTCTGAATTCAAACTTCCAATGTCAGAATCACTGATTAATAAAAAATTAAATGTTTCAGGATTTGAGGGAGATATTGTTGAGCCATCTGTAAATTTACGTTTATTGCGAGTTGAGACTAATTCGCCTGTGACTGTGCCACCCCAAGTTTTGCCAGTAGCATCAATATTAAAACCAAGCTCTATTTTTTTAGAAAGAGCATATTGTAAATTGATAGACACATTTAGGGCATTTGTTTGAACCGAGTTTACTCTAAATGTATCAATATTTGCCACAATATCATCGGCAAAAAGTGCCGAAATACTTGAACTTCCAGAGGTAAATTTTGCAGGGGCTGTTCTGAAATCAGACTTGCCTCCAAAATAAGACGTAACCCGAACTCCATAACCAATCTTTAAACGATTAGATTTACCCAAACCCCACATTTGAGTAAAAGAAATTGCTGGCGAAAAACCATTTCCAGCACCACCTAAAGCCAAATCAAAGGTTTTATAAGACTTATCAAGTCCCTGAGCAGAGATGTCAAAAGTTACAAAAGTTAATAATAAGTACAGAATATTTTTTTTCATGATGATAAATAATTGATTTTTAAATAATTATGATTAAACGATTTACTACTCCAACTTTAGCATTTATGGCATTTCAAGTGTAGATTACCGTCCGATTATTTACACAACAAAGTTGTTTGAAACTATCAGACTCTTTTGTCAGTTAAACGACATTTTATAGAAATTTATATTTCCCCTTGAAAATTCTTTACCATATCTGAGACGAAATTTATCACAAAAATCCGCAACAAAATGGAGAATAAAATATATAAGTAAGTTTTATTATGATAAAATTTAATAAAAAGCCAAAAATCACGTATTTTTGACAATCACTTGCTAACACTCGCACTTACAAATAAATTTCGGACATTTAACTGCCACAAATTATACCCTCGCCCTTATGGCAAAACTATTGATTATTGACGATGAAAAAGCTATTCGTGGAGCATTAAGAGAAATTCTCGAATATGAAGGCTATTCTATCGAAGAAGCCAGCGATGGCGAACAAGGTTTGGAATTAGTTACCAAAAATGACTATGATGTAGTTCTTTGTGATATCCGTATGCCCAAAATTGAAGGGCTTGATTTATTACAAAAAGCTACCGAAATGGGCAAAGGCTCACAATTTATTATGATTTCAGCCTTTGGTAATGTAGAAACCGCTGTGGAGGCTACTAAACGTGGAGCATTTGACTTTATCTCGAAACCACCTGATTTGAACCGCCTACTCGTAACAGTTCGTAATGCCATTGAACGTGGCAAAATGATTGTTGAGACCAAGGTTTTGAAGAAAAGGGTTTATAAACTCAATGAAATTGTTGGCGAATCTGCCAGTATTCAACGGGTAAAAGATACGTGCGACCGTGTTGGACCAACCGAAGCTCGTGTATTGATTACAGGGCCTAATGGTTCAGGAAAGGAAATGGTGGCAAAACGTTTGCACGAGAGAAGTGGACGTTCTCATATGCCTTTAATTGAAGTAAACTGTGCCGCAATTCCTTCAGAATTGATTGAATCCGAACTTTTTGGTCACGAAAAAGGGGCTTTTACTTCTGCTATCAAACAGCGTATTGGTAAATTTGAACAAGCTGATGGTGGAACACTTTTCTTAGATGAAATTGGCGACATGGCTCTTTCAGCACAAGCAAAAGTATTGAGAGCTTTACAAGAAGGTAAAATCACGAGAGTAGGTGGCGATAAAGAAATAAAAATCAACGTAAGAGTTTTTGCTGCAACCAATAAAGTGTTACAAACTGAAATTGCAGAAGGACGCTTCCGAGAAGACTTATACCACCGTTTGAATGTGATTCCAATTCATGTTCCAGCTTTGGCACAACGCCCAGATGATATTCCTTTACTGGTTGAAAAGTTTTTAAATGATGTTGCCAATGAATATGGTCAAGCATCTAAAGAAGTAGCGGGCGATGCCATGAAATATTTACAAGGTCTTCCGTGGACGGGTAATGTGCGTGAATTACGTAACGTGGTAGAGCGTTTAGTAATTATGTGCAATGATGTTATTACACTTGATGACGTAAAATTATTCGCAATGCCAGTAATATAAGTTTCGATGATTGTATTTTGTATAAAAAAGGCTTCTTGAATCATCAAGAAGCCTTTTTTATATCTTATATTTTCTTATTTTTTACAGATTCTTTTTTTTTGACTTTTCATCCGTTTTCTCTTTGATAACTTCTTCTTTTTTGACTTTTTCCTTTACAGGTTCTTCCGTTTTTGTTGTTTTTTCAGAAGGTCCAAAAAATCCTGTTGCATTCACGATTTTCCATTCCCCTTTTATTAATTCTAAAATGCGAGTTTCTTTCGATAATTCTTTTTTGCCATTAGTAGTTTTTGTTTGGTCGAATGTTACCCAAATATAGGTTGGATTTACTTTTCTAAAATTATAACTATCTCTCTTGAATATATACTTCACTGCTTTAGAATTTTCCTTAAAATATTTTTTCATAAATGAAGAAATATTATCCCATCCATCTTTTTGAGTGGTATGATCTTTTTCAACTAAAGCCCAATAAGTTTGGGGAGTTTGGCGGTAACATTCTGCCCATTTTTCGATATTTCGAGCATAATAATAGTTAGATTCGGCAGCAATAATCTGCTTAATTGCTGTTTGTTCTTCGGATGTTGTTACATTTTGAGCATACGAATTTGTAAATAATAAAACGAATAGTAAGATTAAGTAAGGTTTCATGGTCAATAATTTTATTTTGATTATGAAGATAAAATAAAGTCTGCGTTATAACAACTGACGTAATATATATAGAGAAGTAACCAAATAGAAATGTCTATTACTGAATTTTCTCATTCTACAATACGAGTAAAATTCGTTTTTGTTGTTTAAATACTATGCCATCACGAAGTAATGTGTAAATACGGATATTCATTAAATTCCAGTTCCACAGATACATAAAAGCCCTCTCTAATTGCTTAAAGAAGGCTTTTGTCATCTTATTTTGGAATATTATCTATCTATAATAATACGTTTAGCCAAATCAAATCCTGATGCTTTAAAACGAAGCATATATTCACCTTCTGGCTGATTTCTCAAATCAACAATCAATTTACCTTTAATTGATGGAACAGTTCCTGTATAAATTAATCTTCCTAAAAGGTCATAAATAATAATTTCAGGATTGTCATAATCCGCTAAAGTCTCAATTGTCAATAATCCGTTACTTGGATTTGGATAAATTGATAAGCCTTTAAAATCAGGGTCTTCTTTGAACGTATATGGCTTTACAAAATCAGAGAAACAAGCTAATGTATTGGTTGGAGCAGGTACTGTAAATACTGCTTTTCTACGAGCGGTATAGTCTCCATAACGATTTGCTTTAATTGTACCTTCTGTAAAAGTTAAAGGCTTTGCATCTCCAATAAATTTCCATTCATAATCCGTTCCGTCAGGGAAGTTCACCGCTTTCAATGTAAATGTTCCGTCTTTATCAATACTTGACGCTGAGATATCTGGGTTATTTTTAACAATAATTGCCAAAGGAATAGATTTTGCAGAAATACAACCTGTTGTCGCATCCTTAACTGTGGCAGTATATTCACGAGAAATATCAACAAATTTCCCATCCGCACCAATAGCAGTTAGGCTAAGTGTTGTACTCACTAAACCCGTATTCCATGTTATTTCATTTTTACTTTGAGTCGTTGCTGTCAGATTTACGCTATTTGCTTTTGTATAATCAGTATTACTTCTTGCACAGAAAATTAATGCTCCATCAGCGGTAACAGTTGGTGCTGGAGGCAATGGTAAAGCAATAGTAGTAATTGGGTCAGATGCAGGAGACAAACAATTACGTGGGTCAAGCACACGAACCGTAAAGGTTGCTGAAGTTTTAACAGTCAATGATTTTGTTGAGTCTGTTGTATTCCAACGGTAACGAGTTTTCTCTCCATTCACCAAATCAGATGATGTCAAAATAACACTTTGGTCGGCACAGAATGAAAGTGAGCTACTGGCTGTAATCGTTGGTTTAGCAGGCAAAGCATAAACGATTACTTTTACGGGGTCTGATGTTGGAGAAAGACAGTTGTTAATGTCTCTTACCACTACCGTTACATCGCCAGAAGTATTTACATTAATTGAGCGAGTTGTTGCTTTTGTACTCCAAAGATAAGTTGAGCTTGGTGTCGATGTTAAATTAACACTTCCTCCACTACAAAATGCGATTGGACCATCGGCTGAAATAACTGGTTTTGTAGGTACTTTAAAAATGGTTACTGTTGTGGTATCTGAAGGTTTCGATACACAGCCACTTGAATCAATTACTTGTACTGCATATTTTCCAAAGGTAGTAATATTTTTGATACTTGGAGTAGTTGCTCCGTTACTCCATTTGTATTTAAACGCTGTACTTGACAATAAAGAAAGAGTATCTCCCTGACAAATTGCTGCTCCAGTTTTTGAAGGAGTAATAACTGGTTTTGCGGGTACTTTTAATGCTCTCAGATATAAAGGATTAGACAACTGAGACTTACAGCCTAAGTAACTGGCAACTACTGAAACCTGAATATTGGCAGTTTTATTGAATGACTTTATTATATTGGTTGTGCCTAAACTATCTTGCTTCGTTCCATTTACATACCATTCAAATCTTTCAACACCTTGAGTATTTTCTATTTTCAATGAAACGCTTTTATCTTCACAAAAAACAGTATCACTCGCCGTTATCGTTGTTTTGGGAACTACAAATACATCCGCCAAAACTTGACCTTGACCATAAACAATTACATTTGGACAGTCAGGCGATCGTATAGTAAGAAAATAGTAAGCCCCTTTTGTTGTTTTTATTTCTGGAGAACCTTTTCCAGTGATACCATCTTCTTGATTAAAAATGTTAGGATACGTGTATGTATCACTAATTCCTGTACTCTTTTCCCAAGCATAAATATATTTAGGGTCGGTCACGCTTGATTTAAGTGTGATTATTTCTCCTTCACATACGGCTTTATTATTATTATCCAGAGTTATAAATGGGCGTACACTCGGTGCGGACACATATTTGATACTTAAATTCTGTGATGCACTACTCTCCTGACCAGATACTGTACAGGTAGCATGAACAATGATATCACTTGTAACTTGCAAATATTTTTGATTTCCAATATCACTTCCTCCGAGATTTGTATTATTGACATCGTACCATTGAATAAATCCATTATCACAGCCTTTGGCTTCAATAACAGCAAGCATTCTATTATCGTTTGGTGCTTCATAGCCACATCTTTCTACTCTTAGATAGGCAACAGATGGGGGAGCAGGGGCAACAGTTATTTCTGTTGTTTTTCCAAAAGATGGTATTCCTTTTTCCTTCGGAGACTCATTCGCCCATAAAGAAGCAGATGTTGCTAAAAATAAAAGGGCTAAAAAAATCTTATTAGTAAGGTTGTTCATAATTAATAATATTTGGAAAAGAATTTTTAGGTTAAGATTAGTGCCAAAATATTCAGCACGACAATACAATTGTAATTGATTTTGCCAGAATAATTTTGGCTAAATCGAAACTTTATTAAAAGACAAGTAAATTTAAGCGAAGAACAGCTATAAACCATAAAAAAGTGTTCAAACTTTTTAAACGGTCAGTTCTTTTTAATAGAAGATATTTCCAGAATAAAAAACAAAAAAAAAGATAATCATCTGGAATATAATAACTTATAAAAATTACTTCATTTAAGTATCGACATCACCCCATTTCATAGACGGTTTTTATATCAAAAGAGTTGTGACTGACAGATTAAAAAACAAGTCGAAGCGTGATTTCATCGAAAAATAACGAATCATTAGGCATTTAATTAATCCCCATGTATTATCTTTGAAAATTATTAATCATTCTATATTTTTTATGACAATTCTATGAATATCCGTAGATTACCATCAGCAAGCAAAGCTTTTAAATATCCATTACTTATTAAAAGTATTTTGGCTTACTCTGCAATGTTGGAGCCAGAGAATGAAATTGTCTATAAAGACCAAGTAAGATATAATTATGTTGAACTAAATCGTCGTGTAAGGAAACAAGCCAATGTCTTTAAGAAATTGGGGCTTGATGGTGGACAAACAATTGCCGTTTTAGACTATGATTCCCACCGATATTTGGAGGCTTTCTTTGGCGTACCCATGACGGGGAATGTCCTTCACACGATCAATTGGCGTTTATCTCCCGTTCAAATTCTTTATACAATCAATCATGCTGAAGATGTTGTAATTATCTGTCATTCAGACTTTTTGCCTTTATTGGAGTCATTGTCAAAAGAAATGAAAACGGTAAAAAGTATCATCGTCTGTGCCGATGGAGGAGAATACACAAAGCCTTCTTCATTGCCCATCGTTGGTGAATATGAGGAATTATTAGCCGAGGCTTCTGACGAATATCATTTCGAGGATTTTGATGAAGATGCAGTTGCCACAACCTTTTATACCACAGGTACAACTGGTAATCCAAAAGGTGTCTATTTTACGCACCGTCAATTAGTATTACATACCTTATCAGTTGGGTTAACTTTTAGTGCTATTGATGGAGCTTGTCGATTCAATAATTCGGATGTTTATATGCCACTTACCCCCATGTTCCATGTACATGCTTGGGGATTTCCGTATGTGGCAACTTTATGCAATACCAAGCAGGTTTACATTGGCAAATTTGATCCAGAAACGGTTGTAAAGTGTTTTGTCAAAGAAAAACCGACTTTCTCTCACTGCGTTCCGACCATCTTACAAATGTTTGTTTCGCATCCTGCAACGCAAAATATTGACCTTTCTAAATGGAAAGTTGTAATTGGTGGTTCTGCCTTGCCAAAATCTCTGGCAAAAGCCGCAATTCTGCGTGGTGTAGATGTAATTACAGGTTACGGAATGTCAGAAACTTGCCCAATTTTGTCAACCGTCTATGTAAGTCCGAAGGATAAACAAAACCCCGATGTAGATTTCCAAGTAGAAGCCCGTACACGTTCAGGAACACCAGCTATGTTTGTGGATTTAAGGTTGTTGGATGATGAAGGAAATACTGCTCCGAAAGATGGAGAAACCATCGGAGAAGTAACGGCTCGTACACCTTGGCTTACACAAGGGTACTATAATGAACCTCAAAAATCAGAAGAATTATGGCATGATGGCTGGTTACATACTGGTGATGTGGCTACGATGAATGAAAATAATTCGCTAAAAATCACCGATAGAATTAAAGACGTTATCAAAACGGGTGGTGAATGGGTAAGTTCGATTGATTTAGAAAATATGATTGGACAACACGAAGCCGTACAAGAAGTTGCCATTGTGGGTATTCCAGATGCCAAATGGGGCGAACGTCCACACGCCATGATTGTATTGAGGGAAGGGAAAAGTATGACGAAGGAAGACCTCAAAACTTTTATGCAACGTTATGTAGATGATAGGACGATTACGGCATGGACAATCCCGAGTTCGGTAGAATTTGCAGTAGCCATTCCAAAGACCTCTGTGGGTAAAATTGACAAAAAAGTTATCCGAGCAACCTTGTTGACTCAATAAAATTTTATATAAATGCTTGATTATTTAAACCTTGCTCAGATTCTAAGCAAGGTTTTTTGTTTGCCGAATAATTTGTCAAAAAATCATTTATGCCCTATCTTTGCATCGTTAATTAAAAAATCAGAATCTGATATGCACAAAAACTGGAAAATGACCGAAGACTTACCTTCACAGAAGGGCATTTTACTGTTTTTATTAATATTTTAGGAGGTCAAGTTCATTGACCTCCTTTTTTATAAATTTAACTGCCCACGACAATTTTATGAAGAATGAACGATGATTTATCTGAACTAATCAAATATGCTTTTGAAGATACTTCTAATCAACTAAAAACGATAGAACTGCACTACTTAGAATTACAAGAAATGTTATTTTTTGAAGATTTATTATCAGAAGCAAAAAAGATTTTTAAAAGAACTGTTGATAATTATGCGATTGTCCACACCCACAACAAACATGGTCAAGAAAGCAAAGAATTAAGTAGAGAACAGATAGCAGTTACTACCGAGGATTATTTGCTGATTCCAGTTATTGTGAAAAGCTCAGATTACATCAATTTAGGAGAGAAAAGCAATATCGGAACAGATTTAATTAAGTATGAAAAGGAGATAAATGGAATTTGTTATTTTTATGTAGAGGAAGTTAGACGAAAGCGTAGAAGTTTAGCAATGAAGACATTGTACAAAAGAAAAGCCTCTACTCAAGTAGGGGCTTAACAATCAAACAAGCGCCATGTACTTTAAAAGGTCACGCATACGTCCGAAACGTTCTGTTTAGATGTTGCAAATATAATAAATTTCTAAATACTAATCAAAATAAAAGCAAGGATATAATGAAAGTAACACAAAGCCAACCAGCTATTTTATTGTTGGAAGACGGTACAGTTTTTAAAGGAAATGCCCTCGGCAAAATCGGGACACACGGCGGAGAAATTTGCTTCAATACGGGTATGACGGGTTATCAGGAAATTTATACTGACCCTTCTTATTTTGGACAGGTTGTCGTAAATACTACTTCTCACATCGGGAACTATGGTATCGTTGAGGGTTTAGAAGCAGAATCTTCTTCAGTAAAAATTTCGGGAATGGTTTGTAATGAATTTTCACCCATCCATTCACGTAAAACTGCCGACGACTCTCTTCAAAACTATTTTGAAAAAGCGGGAATCGTTGGGATTTCGGGAGTTGATACTCGTCAAATTGTACGTCATATCCGTGAGGCGGGTGTGATGAACTGTATTATTTCTTCTGAAATTTTAGATGTAGAGGAATTGAAAAAAGAATTGGCAAAAGTTCCGCCAATGGAAGGTTTAGAGTTATCATCTCAGATATGTACTCAGGAAATCTACTTCTTGGGAAATCCAGAGGCAGAAAAGAAAGTAGCAGTTTTAGATTTAGGAGTTAAGAAAAGTATTTTGAGCAACTTAACGGACAGAGGTTGCTACTTGAAAGTTTTCCCTGCTAAAACTTCATTTGAAGAAATGAAAGCTTGGAATCCTAACGGATATTTTGTTTCAAATGGCCCTGGCGACCCAGCGGTTATGTCTTACGCTGTTGA
This sequence comes from Cytophagales bacterium, assembly GCA_013298805.1. Classification (GTDB taxonomy): domain Bacteria; phylum Bacteroidota; class Bacteroidia; order Cytophagales; family Spirosomataceae; genus Arcicella. Next base: position 11,491 of record JAAFIU010000045.1, read on the forward strand.
AACGGTTAAGCAAATTGTAGATAATGATAACCCAACTTTTGGTATTTGTTTAGGACATCAAATTTTAGCTCAGGCTTCGGGACTTTCAACTTACAAAATGAAAAACGGACACCGAGGTTTGAATCATCCAGTGAAAAACTTAATTACAGGACTTTCAGAAATTACTTCACAAAATCACGGTTTTGCGGTGAAAATGGAAGAATTGGAAGCAGCTTCAAATGTAGAATTGACACACATTAACCTGAATGATAAAACCGTGGAAGGTTTAAGAAGAACTGACAAGCCAGCATTCTCGGTACAACATCACCCAGAAGCTTCTCCAGGTCCACACGATTCACGTTATTTATTCGATAATTTCGTTGGAATGTTGTAATAGGATTTAGTTATTAGGGCTTAGGATTTAGTTAAATTGGTCAGTTATTTTTGCCCTAACAACTAAATTCTAATCCCTTATTTATTTATTTATTATGGAAAGACTAAGAATTACCGACGATGGTTTTACCACTTTGTATAGCTCCGAATTTGGACAGTTTTACCATTCCGTGCGTGGGGCAATGGCTGAAACACAATTGGTTTATATTGAATTGGGGTTATTGGCTAAAGCTCAAGAAATCAAAGAGATAAATATATTAGAAGTAGGTTTTGGAACGGGATTAAATGCCTTAATAAGTGTTTTGGAAGCCCAGAAGCATGATTTAAAAATTCGTTACACTACACTTGAACCTTTCCCCGTCTCAAATGAAGATGTCCAACTTCTGAATTATCAAGACGAATTACACACACAATTATTAAAAAATCTTCACGAAGCAAAATGGGAAGAGGAAGTCGAGATAAATCCGAATTTCTATTTAACAAAAGTCAAAACAACGCTACAAAATTTTTCATCGCAACGGCTTTTTGATGTAATTTATTACGATGCTTTTGCACCCTCTTCTCAACCCGAACTTTGGACGGAAGAAACATTTACAAAAATGGCTTCGGTTATGCAAAAAGGTGGATTTTTAACAACTTATTGTTCTAAAACAGTCGTTAGAAAAGCTATGCAAGCGGCAGGCTTTATCGTTGAAAAACATCAAGGAATGTGGGGAAAACGGGAAGTTGTTCGGGCGGTAAATGGATAATGGATAATGGATAATGAAAAGTATTTTCAGATGTTTGAGTTCCATTATTTAGTTTTAATTCAGCTTTGCTAATTTGTGGAAAAATTAACGAAGCTGAATTAAAACCTATTCGCTGACAACGTTTTACTTTTAAACTGGCGTAACCTCGCAAGGATAACCAAATAAGCAATTTTCTTTTACCAATTTCACAACTGTTGGTGGTACTAATTCTTCCCAACCTTCTTCTCCCGACTGAATTTGAGCCAATACATTATCGGTTTTGATGCTCAATAAATTTTGGTTATAATCTTTGATATCGGTAATTTTATCGTTGTCTTGCAAATATTGTAAAAGCCCTTTCAAGTGCGTTGGAGGTGTAAATTCTTTCGTTGTTACCGTCTCTCTCGCCGCATTCATGGTTGGGTGCAAATACAATTTAATTTTCGGAGCAAATAGCGTTGAGAAAGCAGCTAAAATCCCTCCTGAAATATTGGTATAGTGCTTTTCTTCAAAAATATAGTCTAAGTTGGGCATCCCCAAAATCAATCCCATTCTTAGTTTTGTGAATCCTGCTAAATATTGAACTAAGCGATAGTATTCGTGGAAATTGGAAATCAATACTGTTTGTCCCAACGAACACAAAATATCCACTCTATCTAAAAAGTCTTTTTCATTGATTTGTTCATTTCCAGCTTGAAGGTTTTTCAGCGTTAATTCTGCCAACAAAACCACTTTATCATCATCCACATCAGTCTCGCTTTCAAACTGCTTCAAGCCCTTTTTAATCATATCCAAAGACACATTCGTAACAGGTCTAAAACGTCCACGCACTGCTACAATATGTTTTTTGTAAAAGGCTTCAGAAGGTTGCATCACATTGCCGTCTGGGCCAAAAAGAGCAGCATTGGTAAAACCATTTTTCACTAAGTGTAAAGACATTACTCGGTCGTCCACATCCTTGAAATCTGGGCCACTGAAACGAATCATGTCAATTTCAATTCGGTCAGACGAAAGGTCATCCATCAACGATTGAAGCAAAATTTCGGGTTGTTCGTGGTAATAAAAACAACCGAACATTAAGTTTACGCCAATAATTCCTAATGCTTGTTGTTGAAGAACATTATCATTATCCTTCATTCTGACGTGAATTATCACATCATTTGGCTGACCATTTGGTTCAAGTTGGAAGCGTAAACCAATCCAACCATGAGGATCATTTGTTTTCTGATAATTTAGGGCAGAAACGGTATCAGCGAAAGCAAAAAATGTCCGCTCTGAAGCCATTTCGGTCAAGCGAACATTGAGCAATTTATATTCACGATTGAGCATTTTTTGCAAACGTGCTTCTACCACATATCTTCCCGATGCTTCTTCTCCGTAAATGGCATCAGAAAATGCCATATCATAAGCAGAAATAGTTTTAGCGATAGTTCCAGATGCTCCCCCCGACTTAAAAAAGTTTGCGGCTACATCCTGTCCTGCTCCAATCTCGGCAAATGAACCATAAATTCGACGGTCGAGATTGATGCGTAGAGCCTTCTGTTTTGTTCCAATGTTTCTATCGTAAGTAATCATATTCGGTAAACAGTTATCTTAATATTTTCTATTCTGTATGTACGCTTTACGTATGTGATTACAATTTACTATCATAACGTGATATTGCATTAATTGTCTATAAAAAATATTACTTTTTCATGGAATTAGTAAAAAAATCATCTGTTAATCACGGTGAAAAAGGGTAAGTCCCGCAATTGGGCTTTCCATAATAATTCCGAGGGTACATCCTTTGTCAGCAGTTACTCGTCTGAGAATATCTGAATAATAAAATGCTACCGAACCCGTAAAATGAATTTTATAGTTTTGATAGTCAGGATATTTCAAAAGGTATTTTTCAAAGAACAATTCAAAAGCATTACTGACTAATTGATAGACAAAAGGATGCTGACGATTATCAAACAAGAACTTTGAAAATGAAGCAAAATAACGATTTGGAAATGGTTTCTGATAAGCATTTTCAATGATTTCGAGGCGTTCTTTTGCACCAAAACGTTTATCAAATTTAGCTCGTAAATCGTCGGGCAACTCTTTGTGTAAATAACTCAGAATTAATTGCTTGCCCAGATACCCCCCTGAGCCTTCATCGCCCAACCAAAAACCAAGCGGCGGTACTTGAAAAGCAATATTCGCCCCATCATAAAGGCAAGAATTTGACCCTGTACCCAAAATACACGTAATACCCACCTCACGCCCACACAAGGCACGAGCAGCCGCAAGCATATCTGAATGAGCCTCTATTGTTTGAACATCGTTAAATACCATGCCAATTGCCTGACGAATCACCTCCGCTTTTTCATCATTGGTAATACCCGTTCCATAATAAAATACTTCCGTAACATTCGTATTTGGCAGATTTGGTAAGAGATTTTTTCGTAATTCTTCGGCAATATTTTCAGCCGTTTGGTAATAGGGATTAAAACCAACCGTTTTATATTGAGAAATTTGTCCGTCGGCAGTAATTGTCCGCCAATCGGTTTTAGTTGAGCCACTTTCGGCGATTAATTTCATGGTTTGTATTTTTGATTTTTGGGTTTTACTATAATGTAACTGAATTGGTTAGTTAAATTGTACCCATCGCAGTTTTTATATACTGATTCAAAATGATTTGCTCAAACGAAACGTTTGAATCAAATGTTCCCTATCCTACCTCGATGGTAATATAAATAGACCATATAGGTAAGATAGAAAACATAGCTATTTGAAAACTTGCAGTTTTCTTCAAAAGCATGTTTATTTAAACTTGGCTTTTGAAAGAATTTATTGGGTACATAACCAACCTATTCATGTAACCTCTAAAGTAATTTCCCTACGATGTCAAACTTGGCAAAAACGGTTTCTGAATGCGGTGCATCGGCGAGTTCTTCGGTAAGGTCTTGCCCCGCCCAATGTTCGTAATGTTTGCCATTTTTCCAAAGGCGAGATTTTGTAACGTCATAAATCTGCCCTTGAAAGGCCACCCAAATTTCGTCTCGGTCTTGACCGTTACGTAGTGCCAACTGAGATTTTGTATATTCTTTCAAATTCTTATATATTTTAATAAACAATTGAAAATCAACACTTTAATTAAAATTCGCAAATTCTAAAATTCCAAAGTTCCAAATTGATTTGCTCGTTTCAAATTAATTTATCATTTTTAACCTTCAAAATAAAAATCGTACAATCATCATGAGAAAAATATTTCTTTACTTACCTATACTATTTGCTTTTATGTTGGTACTAAGTTGTGGTAAAACTTCAACTCCAGAACCTACTGCTACAGAAAACTTAACAAAAAGTTGGTCTGTTAGTATTGCTAAACAAAATGGAACTCAAGTTTACCAAAAAGGAGGCACTTCTAATATAGAAGCTGGCTATGCAAATTACAGACTGACTTTATCCGCTGGTGGTTCTGCTACTTTGGCAACAAAAGATGCAAATAGTTTCTCTGGAACTTGGGCATTGTCGGGTAGTGATAAAGTGTTGACATTGTCTGGTTTAAAAAACACTGCTGGGGCAAATCCAACAGGAACTACTGGAACAATTGTTTATAATATTACTTCAACTGTAACGGCTACTGCTGTAACCATTGAATCGGCTCAACCAGATCCTAAAGCAGGTAGTACAACTGTGAATTTACAATTAGTGAATCCGTAAACCAAATATAAATAATTACGAAAGCCGTTCTGCAAAGGACGGCTTTTTTGTTTTGTGTACTAAAAAAACTATCACTCAATCACCCAATCATTCATTCACTCACTAACTTTGTATCATGGAACAAAGAACAGAACTAAGCACCATTGGTGAATTTGGCTTGATAAACCTAATCAAGGCTAAATTTCCAATTAATAATCCAGAAACGCTTAAAGGCATTGGCGATGATGCCGCCGTGATTGATTCGGCGGGGAAAGAATTAGTCGTTTCAACCGATTTATTAATAGAAGGAATTCATTTTGATTTATCATATTCGCCCATTAAACTTTTGGGTTACAAAGCCGTTGCAGTAAATATTTCTGACATTGCCGCTATGAATGCCATTCCAAAGCAAATTACCGTTAGTTTAGGATTGAGCAATCGCATCTCGGTGGAGGCTGTCGAAGAATTATACGAAGGAATAAAAATCGCTTGTGATGAATATAAAGTGGATTTAGTGGGTGGTGATACCTCGGCTTCTCGCTCTGGACTGGTGATTTCGATAACTGCTTTAGGCTTTGCTGAAAAAGAGAAAATCGTTTATAGAAATACCGCCAAAGTCAATGACATTGTATGTGTTTCGGGCGATTTGGGAGCAGCTCTCATGGGTTTGCAAACGCTTGAAAGAGAGAAACAGGTGTTCTTAGCAAATCCTGATATGCAACCGCAAATTGACAAAGACAAAGATTACGTAATTGAGCGTCAATTGAAACCACACGCCCGCATGGACGTTGTGTATGAATTGCGTGATTTGGGCGTTATACCCACTTCTATGATTGATGTTTCGGACGGATTAGCTTCTGAACTTTTGCATATTTGTAAGAGTTCAAACATTGCTGCGGTGATTTTTGAAGATAAAATTCCGATTGAAGACCAAACCTATTTAACGGCAACCGAACTCAATTTCAGTCCAATGACGGCAGCCCTAAACGGTGGTGAAGATTACGAATTACTCTTTACCGTGAAACAGGAAGATTACGAAAAAATCAAGAATATGAACGATATAAGCATTATTGGTTACATGACCAATGAAGTTTTAGAACCGCAAATGATGATGAAATCAGGGACATTAGTCAAAATTACCGCTCCTGGTTACGAACATTTTTAGGAAATTAGCGTAGGGGCGAATAGCATTCGCCCACATATAATTTAGGGCGAATGCTATTCGCCCCTACTCCTCAACCCGTAATCCAATGTCCTTTCGGCAATCGTCTGATTATTCCGATAACAACGATACAAATAACCGTTGTAAGGGCAAAATGAATTAAAATACCTGGAATTGGATTTGTATAAAGAGAAAAATTGATTTTAAAATCTCTCGAAAGAACTTTCATTACTAACCAGTGAAACAAAAATATTCCGTAGCTACTCGCATCAATTTCCCCTATTACTTTTTCAGCAATTGGTCTGTTTAAAAATTGCTGAGCAAACAACACAATTCCCAAACTCATCATTACCACCAAAGGGCTATGATAACCCAACAAATCCATATATTTCCCTGCTTGTTTTGAGAAAAATTCTACGGCAAACATCGTGGAAATCCAGCCAATCATGAACAAAGCAATGGCAAATAGTTTGGTGTTTAAAGAACTCTGAACTGGATATTTTTTCAGGTATGCTCCCAAAACAAAATATCCTGCAAAACCCGTAAAATAACGAAAATCGAAATAAGGTTTTACGTTCATTGTTTTTTCTAAAACCCAAAAGCCTGAATTGACAACAAGCCATACGCCTAAAAAAAACAACACTTCATTTTTGGGTGCAGCCACAAACCAACGACTCAAAATTGGCGTAAATAAATACAAACCCAAAAGCATATAAACAAACCATAGCTGCCCCGAACCGCTGGCATTATTGGTCAAAATTCTCACAATCCAATCGGCAGATAACCAATTTACCTGCTCAGTTTTTATACCTTTGAAAGTCCCGTGAATCATATAAATAAACAGCCAAATCAAGAAAGGAATAAAAATACGGATCAATCGCTTTGAGAGAAAATTAGCCAAATTATCGTAGCGGTCTAAGAGCAAATATCCCGATAATATTACAAAAACAGGTACCGCAAAACGCCCAAAAGTATTGATAATATTGCAAATCCACCAAGAATCAATGGGCATTTTACCAAAATGAGACACGCCATTGCTGGCAGTATGGAGCAAAATGACGATTAAGGTAGCAAATACTCTGAGATTGCTTATCCAATAAATTTTGGGCATTTTCTTAGTGGCTTTTGTTTGTTAAATTGTTCAAATTTTGTCATTGCTTCGTGCCTCGCAATGACAAAATTAAAGTTACTCTCCAATCATTTCTCGGAAACTCTTTTCAGTTTGAAAACCCACGGCACGCATGGTTAGTTTTCCATTTTTATAAATCAAAAATGTCGGTATTTCATCTACTTTATATTCCGCCACCAAAGCTTTGTTTGCATCTGAATCTACTTTTTCAAAAGCAACTTTACCTACCATTTCTGCTTTTAATTTATCAATGGTTGGCATCATTTTTATACACGGCCCACACCAAGTAGCATAAAAATCCAAAACGACTATCTTATTTTCATTCACCAATTTATTCACATATTCTTTAGACAATCCATTGCTTGCATCAGTAGGTTTTACCCCTTCAACGGGTTTCATTTTGGTTGTCCATTTCAAATAGCCTCCACCCATTTCATAAACTTGAGTAAAACCGTTTTGCTTCATGATATTGGCAGCTTCGGCACTTCTTCCACCCGATAAACAATAGACAAAAATGGGTTTAGTTTTATCTAAAGCTTGAATCTTTTGGGTAAAATCAGCACTTCGGTAGTCAATATTTTGGGCTTTGGGTAAATGACCGCCACCGTATTCGCCCGTTGTACGTACATCCACCAATTGGGCAGTGGGCATTTCTGCATATTTTTTCTCGAAATCGTCAATAGACAAAACTTGTGAGAAGCCAATTGAACTATTTGCAAAATAAACTATGGCAAAAAATATGATTGAACAAATATTATTTTTCATTTTTAAGGGGATTAAAACAATTATGACATGAAACTATTAGAAAAGTACAAACAATCTTGAAAAAAGAATTAATTTTGAAGTATTAAAATTAAAAAAATCAATAGATAAAGGACAATTAGACCACAGATTTTACGGATTAGAGTGATTTACACAGATTTTTTAAATTTTATCCCAATTCCATTGTGGGTGTAAATCAGTCCAATCCGTAAAATTCGTAGTCCAATTTTAATTCTAAATCAAAAACAAAATCTAAGCAAAATGAGTGCAATTCAGTCCGTACACGCAAGACAAATTTTGGATTCTCGTGGAAATCCGACAATCGAAGTAGATATCCGTACCGAAGACGGTGCTTTTGGACGTGCCGCTGTGCCTTCGGGTGCTTCAACGGGTATTCACGAAGCCGTTGAATTACGTGACGAAGATAAAAGTGTTTATGGTGGCAAGGGTGTTTTGAAAGCCGTTGATAACGTAAATACAAAAATTGCTGAGGAACTTTGGGGAATGGAAGTTTCTGAACAAAGCATGATTGACCGTATCATGATTGATTTGGACGGTACACCAAACAAAGGAAACTTAGGAGCAAATGCTATTTTGGGTGTTTCTTTGGCAGTAGCTAAAGCAGCAGCTCAAGAGTCAGGTTTGTCATTATATCGTTATATTGGTGGTGTTAATGCTAACACTTTACCAGTGCCAATGATGAACATTTTGAACGGTGGTTCTCACGCTGATAACTCGATTGACTTCCAAGAATTCATGGTTATGCCCGTGAAAGCTGAGTCGTTCTCACACGCTTTGCGTATGGGTACTGAGGTTTTCCATGCTTTGAAAGGAGTTTTGAAATCAAAAGGATATTCAACTAACGTAGGTGATGAAGGTGGTTTTGCTTGAATACAGGTCAAATCAAAACTGGTTCGGCTTCTCGTTCAGACCGTATGGCGAAATACAATCAATTACTTCGTATCGAAGAGGAATTAGGACCAAATGCTTATTTCCCTGGATTGAATATGTAGGAATTGATTTTCTAAAGTATAAAAAATCCCTTTCAGAATGTTCTGGAAGGGATTTTTTTATATCGCTAATTTTCTTCTTCCTAAGTATTTCACCAAAGCCTTATGCACTTCCTCTGCGATAAATGTTTTCAAGTCCTCTGTATTATTTTCAATATTCTTATCAGGAACAGAACTTGTGAGCAATTGAATTTGTAAAACTCTTTCTATTTCCCAAAGGGTTTCTGTTGTAAAATTATGCGTTCCACTTAACCAACGAGTTATTTCGGAAGGCTTTTTACCCATCATAAAAGCAAACTCCTGATTGGTTAATCCTCTCGATATCAAGACATCATCAATCTGAACTGCCAATTTCATTCGTTTAGAAATCTGTTGGCTCATTTGTGGACTTGTTTCATTCCTCAATTCTTCTAAAAAATCAAGGTTTACTTTTCGTGCTTTACTCATCGGTATCAATTATCAAGTTTCCTGAGAGGGTCATTTCATTTTCCCAATAAATTTCACCTTCTTTAATTTTTTTATATAATAAATCTGACAATGTTCTCATTAAATAGTTCTCGTGTGTAAGTTTCTCATTTTCTTGTAATGCTCTAATGTTCTTTGGTTTTTGACCACCACTACCCAGTATGATTACAGTATTTCCTAAACGAATACAATATAATCGAAGATTCGATTTGGGAGTATCATATAATGCACATACTAAATCACCTAATTTCCCTTCATTTTCTTTAAAATAGCTCCGCCTTGCTCCATTTTCGAGAGCAATTATGTCAAGTGTTTTTACAATACTTTTGAGTTCTTCTCTAAAAGACTGTTTATTTTCATTGTAAAACTTTTCAAATAAAGTCTCAGAATCATCATCTACCAATACAGAATAAAAAGTAGCTTTAGAGCCTGAAAAATTTTCTAATTCGACTAATTCAAATTTCATTATTGTAGATTTTAGATTCAGTAAAATTAACCTATTATTTTTATTTAACAAATAATAGTAAATTATATAAAAACTTTTACTTCATTAATTTCAACAAATCTATAATTTCGCCTAATTAAACTTATTTCCCTATTTTTGCATAAACCCTAATTTCCATGACTTCTCTTAGAAAACGTGTACACAACATTCTCGAAATCTCTATCCGACGGAAAAGTGGAATGAGTTTCTTCCTCAATGTCTTTTTGACGGTCGTTATTTTTCTTAATACCCTCTCTATTATTCTGCATACCGTTCCTTCGATAAGGGAAAA
>JAAFIU010000013.1 GCA_013298805.1 Cytophagales bacterium
AAATTTAGCTCAATACTTTTCCACAATTGTGGATAACTTTAAAAGAAAAAAAGAACCAAAAAAAGAAAAATTTATAGTAAAAATAAAAAATAATTCTTAGAATATTTATGAATGTAAAGTTAAAGGTTAATGTCCCAAAAAGTTAAGCCAATGGCAAAGAAGAACTTATTAGGAGGGTTTAAGTTTCAGAAACTACCCGAAATATCCAATGGCTTGATAATTCCAACAGGGAATGACACAAAACCCAAAGTTGAGGTTGTAACAGCCCCACCAACTCCAGAGCCAATTGCCCAATTACCAAAGCCAAAAATCGTTAAGCAACCACAAAATCATAACTTCCGTAAATTGGAATTAGATTCCAAATCATTTACGCCTATGACAAACGTTGTGCCTACTATTGAGGGTAACGGTATGCCTACAAACAAACCTGTCATTGTGCCTGAGAAAGAGCCTAAATTTAAAGGTTTATCAAGAAGAGCGAGACAACGAATAACCCATGAAGACTTGAATTTGGAGGAGTTTGGAGCATTGAAAAACAAGCAAGAACGTATCACTTATTTAGCCCTGAGAGGTTGGTCGATGAAAGTTGAAGCAAGAGGTAACGGATTTTATCATTATGCTACTCGCTACGTGAATAGAAAGAAAAAACGGTTGTATTTGGGTTCTGTTATTGAGGATATGTAAGCACAAGGTAAGTGCAAAGTAGGCACAAAGATTGCCCCAATTGTAGGCACAAAGTAAAGAGCATTGTAGGCACAATGTTCTTTCTTTGTTTTTTTGTAAAGTTTCTCGAAATTGCATTAACATAAAATTCTCAAAATGTCATTATCAACTAATTCAGATTACAAAAATTGGCTTATCGAACTGAAAAAGAATATTCGACAAGTACAAATCAAAGCATCATTGGCAGTTAATCGCCACGCACTTCTACTATATTGGGATTTGGGTAAACAAATCATTGAAAAACAGGAGAATGCCACATGGGGAAGTGGTTTTATTGACCAACTTAGCAAAGATTTAAAGGTAGATTTTCCCGATATGGGTGGATTCTCTAAAAGAAATTTAGAGTTAATTCGACAATGGGTTTTATTTTATGATGGTAGTTTTCCAATTACGAAACAACTTGTTTCGCAATTGGAAAATCAACTATTCAGTATTCCGTGGGGACATCACATTATGATTATCCAAAAGATTAAAAATCAACAAGAAGCCTTATTTTACGTTCGGCAAACCATCGAAAACAATTGGAGTAGAGCCGTTCTTGAAATGCAGATAGAGACTAATCTGTACGCAAGACAAGGTAAAGCCATTACCAATTTCAAAACTACTTTACCCGAAATTGATAGCGATTTGGCTCAGGCTCTTTTGAAGGACACTTACAATTTTGAATTTATCTCTTTCTCTGGCAAAGTGAAAGAATTGGAACTTGAACAGAAATTGATTGACAATATAACCAAGTTTCTTCTTGAATTGGGTAAAGGGTTTGCTTACATGGGCAGACAGTTTGAAATAAATGTAGGCGGTGAAATCTTCAAGACTGACTTACTTTTCTATCATACCAAACTCAAATGTTACATCGTGATTGAACTGAAAGTAACCAAGTTTAAACCCGAATATGTAGGCAAACTCAATTTCTATTTAACCGCCATTGACCGTTTGGTAAAAGACAGTTCTGATAAACCTTCCATTGGAATTTTACTTTGTAAAACTAAAAATGATGTGGTGGTAGATTTTGCCTTACATGATACCAATAAGCCAATGGGCGTTAGCGAATATACTTATACGCAACTCCCTACGCTGATTCAGCAAGCATTACCAACGATTCAGCAATTTACCGAACGCTTAAATCAGGATAACGAAGACTTTTAAAACATACAACAATGGCACTTTTAGATAATTTATTAGCGGAAATTACGCCTGAGCAACAAGCAAGAACAGACCGCAAAATGCGAATTGCTTGTATTATTGACGATGCAATGAAGGCGAAAGGTTTAGGCAAAAAACAATTTGCCGATAAAGTAGGTCGCAAGCCTTCTGAAATAACCAAGTGGCTAAGCGGTACGCATAATTTTACCGTTGAGACAATTGCGGATATTGAAAGAGTATTAGGCGTTAGAATTCTTAACCTAAGCAGTAGAACTAAACCTAAGCACACTATCCAACGGTAATGTCGTAGCTTATTTGCAGGCACAACTTATATATCATGCAGGCACAACAACACCCCAAATTGCAGGCACAAAAAAAGAGCGTTGTAGGCACAACGCTCTTTTTTGTTTTTATCCACAAGTTTCCCGAAATTGCAAGCATTAATTTATCTCAAAACTTACACATGACTATACAGCAATACATCGAAAACCTTAACAGAAAATTTAAAGTTGGCAACACCACCGAACACACTTTTAGAGGAAATTTAGAGCAACTTATTGAAAGTCTCGTTCCTAACGTAATGGCTACCAACGAACCATCTGGTCAAAAGTGCGGAAAGCCTGATTATGTTTTGATGAAGAATGATATTCCGCTCGGATATATCGAAGCAAAAGATATTAACGCTCCTGACCTTGAGGGAAAAAAGCAAAACAAAAACCAATTTGACCGCTACAAATCAGCCTTAAATAATCTTATTTTTACAGATTATCTTTCATTCCATTTCTACCGTGATGGGGAAAAAGTAGGCGAGACCATTTCAATCGGTAAAGTTGAAAATGGCTCAATTATCCCTCTAACACAACAATTTGAACAATTTGATGCTCGTCTAAAAGATTTTTGTGCCAATAAAGGAACACAAACTATTAGAAGTTCCAAGAAACTTTCTTCCATGATGGCGGGCAAAGCTCGTTTGCTTTCTAATGTGATTGAATTAGCCCTTACTTCCGATGAAACCCACAATGAAGACTCCACTCTTAAAGACCAAATGAATGCCTTTAAGGAAATTCTTATCCATGATATTACGCCTGAAGGTTTTGCCGATATTTACGCCCAAACCATTACTTACGGTTTATTTGCGGCACGTTTGCACGACCCAACTTTACCAACGTTTAGCCGTCAGGAAGCTGCCGAATTAATCCCGAAATCAAACCCATTTCTTCGTAAATTATTTGGTTACATTGCTGGGCCTGACCTTGACGACCGTATTCTTTGGATTGTGGATGATTTGGTAGAAATTTTCTTGGCTTGCAACGTTGCCGAACTCTTGAAAGATTACGGCAAAACTACGGGTATGGAAGACCCCATTATTCACTTTTACGAAAACTTCTTGAGTGAGTATGACCCTGCACTTCGCAAAGCTCGTGGGGTTTGGTACACGCCTAAACCTGTGGTTAATTTTATTGTGAGGGCGGTGGATGAAATCTTGAAAACGGAATTTCATTTACCTCAAGGACTTGCCGATACTTCTAAAACTACGGTGAAGGTACAAACTCAAACCTTCGACAACCGCACGAAAAAGTACAAGGAAATTGAACAGGAAGTGCATAAAGTACAAATCCTTGACCCAGCAACGGGAACGGGAACATTTTTGGCAGAAGTGGTAAAACACGTACACAAAAAGTTTAAGGGACAAGCAGGACTTTGGAATAATTACGTGAGCAATCACCTCATACCCCGTTTGAATGGCTTTGAATTATTGATGGCATCTTACGCAATGGCTCATTTGCAGTTGGATTTACTGCTGAGTGAAACAGGCTATAAAGTGCAAAAAGATGAACGTTTTAAAATCTTTTTGACCAATTCATTAGAAGAACACCACCCCGACACAGGAACACTTTTTGCCAATTGGCTAAGTTCTGAAGCTAATGAAGCTAACCATATTAAGCGAGATACGCCCGTAATGTGCGTGATTGGAAATCCGCCTTATAGTGGTGAAAGTGCCAATAAAGGCAAATGGATTATGGATTTGATGGAGGATTATAAAAAAGAACCAGGGGGAATAGAAAAATTAAAAGAAAGAAACCCTAAATGGATTAATGATGATTACGTGAAATTTTTACGGTATGCACAACATTTTATTGAAAAAAGTGGTGAAGGAGTAGTCGCATTTATCAACCCACACGGATTCTTAGATAATCCTACATTTAGAGGGATGCGTTGGAATTTATTAAAGACCTACGATAAAATTTATACCATTGATTTACATGGTAATAGTAAGAAAAAAGAAACTTGCCCTGATGGTTCACCAGATATTAATGTCTTTGATATTCAACAAGGTGTTTCAATCAACATTTTTGTAAAAACTGGGAAAAAGAAAGAAAATGAATTGGGTAAAGTATTTCATTTTGACATATACGGGAAAAGAGATTTAAAATATAGTTTTTTGACTCAAAATAGTCTTAAATCTGTAAATTTTACTCAATTAACTTTGACTGAACCAAATTATTATTTCAAAGAAAGTAATCAAGAAATAGAGGATATATATATTAATTTTTTTCAACTAAATGAATTATTCGTTAAAACAACCATTGGAGTTCAAACTCACAGAGATGAATTAGTTGTAGATTTCAATGCTAATGACCTAACAAATAGGTTATTAGAAATATACAATTCAGATAACATTCCCAGCTTGATTCAGAAATACAATATAAAACAATCTAATCATTGGAATCTCCAAACTGTTTTAAATAAGGAGCGTGTTTTGAAAAAATCAGAAATAAAGCCTTTATGTTATCGTGCTTTTGACAATAGATTTATCTACTATAATGAGAGTTTTGTCGATAGAACAAGACGGTCAGTTGGAAAAGAAATCAATGAAAATAATTTTGTTCTTAATTTTCCTAAAATTGTTAAAGTGGAGTGGAATCATTCATTTATTACACGTGCTATACCAACGGCAATTTCAATGGATATTAATGGTTCTTACTTTGCTCCGCTCTACCTCTATGCAGAACAGGCAGGACAATTAAATTTTGGAGAAAATACAGAAAGAACGCCAAATCTAAATCCAGAAATTATCAAGCAAATTGCCGATGGTTTAGGATTAGAATTCACGAATGAACCCGTAGAGACAGGGCAATGCCCTGTCTCTACACTCACAACCTTTGCCCCCATTGACGTTTTAGACTATATCTATGCTGTTTTACATAGTCCAAATTATCGAGAGAAATACAAAGAATTTTTGAAGATAGATTTTCCGAGAGTTCCCTATCCAAAAGATGTTTCAACGTTTTGGCAATTGGTGAAATTGGGCGGAGAAATCAGACAGATTCATTTATTGGAAAGTGAAGTAGTTGAGGAGTATATCACTCAATATCCAATTGAGGGGAATGACGTAGTTGGGAAATTGAAATTTGACAATAATAGGGTTTATATCAACGAAACGCAATATTTTGATAATGTACCACAAACTGCATGGGAGTTTTATATTGGTGGTTATCAACCTGCTCAGAAGTGGCTCAAAGACCGCAAAGACCGAGCTTTGAGTTTTGAAGATATTTTGCACTATCAAAAAATCATCGTGGCACTCACCGAAACCGCAAGACTAATGAAAGAAATTGATTTAGTTGGGGTGGAATAAAATATTAAATTTGCACCCGAACAGCGGTTAACGTCAACGTTCCCCAACCAAAGGGCAATCAATTGATTGTCTTTTGGTTTTAGTAACCATAAGATAAATTCATGAAACGCCCCTCTAAAAACTTTGACAACCAAAGGAATGATTAGGCGTTCCATCTGATACCATTAAAATAACTGAAATTATAATCAGATGAAAACTTCACCCAAAAAAATGACCATAGGAATTATTTTGATACTATTAGGCGTTTCTGCCATCGTTACAGGAATCGTATTTATCAGAAAAGACAAAGTTTCAACCATTGCAAAAACCGAAGAATTTAAAGCCGATGTATTAATAAAGGAAATACCTGAAGCCAAAACAGACAAACAAAAAGGTGATGATTTTGAGAAATATGTGGTGCAAAAATTCTCAAAAAACTATTTCAGCATATTAGAATGGACAGGCGATAAATACGTCAATGGTTCATACTCACAAAGTAACACTCACCCTGACTTAGCTTTAAAATTTAAGTTTAAAGACATTGATACAGATTTTGCCGTTGAGTGCAAATACCGTAGCGACTATTATAAAAATGGCGTTGAATGGTGTACCAGTCGCCAATTAGAAAACTACCGAAATTACGCTAAAGAAAAAAGCAGAACGGTTTTCGTAGTAATTGGCGTTGGCGGTGAAGCTACCGCCCCTGAAGAGTTATACATTATTCCTTTATCAGCTATATCAGAAACCCTACTTTCAAAAACGTTCTTAAATCGTTATCGAAAGGAAAATTTCAAGGAATCCAATATGTTCTATGATTATGAGCAAGGGAATTTAAAATAAACGGAAATAGCCACTCAATTGAGTGGCTATTTCTTTAAGTCATCATCAAATAGCGTATCTGAAATGTATGCTAAATCTGCACCCGTTCCCATTATGCCTTTTCTATCTTTTACTTTTTTAGAAGATACTTTTTTGCTTTGGGGATGGTCATTGAGTTCCTTTTCTTTATTCATCTATTTTATAAGAGTTGTTGCTGTATAGCTTTAACAAAATCTACGGAAACTCCTGCGATACTTGCTATTTTATTAGCTTCAAAGTCTGTTTGTTGCAAAAGGCTTTTAACAAACAATTCTTTCTCTTGTTTTTTGGCTTCTGCAATTTTTCTACTCTCAGCTTTCACAGATTCAGCATTACGAGCAATTAAAATTTCTAATGAAGCCTTTTCATCAGGTGTCATTTTACGACTGTCTAATTCGTCAATAGCCACTTTAAGCCAATCCTCATCCCAAAACTTAGGAAATTGTATTGGATTGGTGAATGTATGAGTATGAATCGTTTTCATCGTATAAATCAGTTTTTGTAAATTTGTTTGACACTCTACTTCTTGCAAGTTAAATTTATCCAATTCCACCGTGATAAAAGTCATTTGTTCGTCAAAAAGCTCACCTTCTTCATTCCTCAAATTAGCAACTGTATGAAATTGAGGATATGGTAAAATATCGTTAGCTAAAATTGCAACACAATATATTTTTGTCAACGTGCCATAATCAAATTTGCCACGCTTTACCATTGCATTAAATTTGTGTAGGGCATAAAACTTCATACGTTGCACAAAATAAGGAGCATCACCATACTGCATTTCCACAATAAATTGATTGTCATTTTCATCAGTACAAGCTAAATCAAAAATACCACTCCTGCCATCTTGCGTAATACCTTCAAAAGTATTTTTATCAAATTTCACATCCTTTATAGCAACTTCTGACTTGATAAGAGCCTGTAATGCCTTGCGCAAGAAAAGTGTATTTGTTTCATTACCAAAAGTAGCCTTGAATCCATAATCAGAGATTATCGGAATAAATATTTGGTCGTCTGTATAAAGTGCTTCCATGAAGCAAATGTAATAAAATTTCCTACCGTGTTAATATTTTTGGCTCACAAAGGCAAGAAAAGGTCACTCGTAAATAGTTATTATATGCTTACGTACTACTTATTATCGAGATACACGAACAATACTATCCAATATTCCATAGCTAAAGCGAGCTTTAAACTCTATCACTTCATAATTTTTAGAATTGTGAGGAGTAGCATAAAAGAAAATATCTTTATGCACGTCTTCCACTTTTTCCCAACCTATTTCTTTTTTTCTTCTATCCCTATTAAGTTCATTTGATAACTCAAATACTGACTTCTTCTTTTTAGGTGTTTGTTTGGGTAGAGGTTGTATTTCATGCTCAGGTATTTGTTCCCAGACCCAATGATACTGTTCAAGAAAATTATCATCGGTAATTCGGTATTCAGATAAAGTATTATCTAAATCTTTTGTTTGAAAGTCTTTACCCTCTAATGATTCACGTTCCTTTTCAGTTATAGGCAACTTATCAAGATTAATTTTAATGTAGTCGAACATTCCCATTTTATGTAGTTGGTTGGTTATTATAAAGCTAAACCTTTCTATTGAATTTTCATCATTTTTGTTACCATTTTGTCACTTTCTATTTCACTAAGACTTAAATATCTATGAGCCAACACGTTATGTAGTTCGCTCGAGACCTCACCAATAATTTAAAGCTCCTAATTTTAGGGGCTTTTTTTATGACTGAATTTCTGTGTTAAAATCTTTTACAATATCCTTATTACTCCAATCGTGGCAATACCCCCCCAATCAAACGGTTGAATATCAAATAGATTAGAATAGATTTCCAATCATTCATTTTTGTTTTACTAAATCCGAATAACAAAGTACCCTTGAGTTTTGAAACACCATCGACAATGCAACACTCTATTCTCTTATTTTTCTTGGTGATTTCTTCATAAGCTGCCCATTTGGGAAATATCATAGGAGTTGCTTTCGATGAAAAACAAACTTGCCCATTCAAGGCGTAAGCGTACAATTAACGGGATTTAACAAGGTCTAATTTCCTCCCATCGGTTTCAAAACTCAAGTTCTTACGGCTATTGTAAAAGATGACCAAAATACATTCGTCAAAGTATTATTGAGTTACAAATCGGCAAAACTTATAGAAATAATTTTGCCTTCTCAACGCCCACACGACCAATCATCAATTCACAGGAAGTTTTACGGATAGTTCCCTGGTTTATTTATCGAATTATCCAGACTCTTATAATGCTGAAAAAGGAAATTTAGCAACGGCTGGTTGGGTAGATTTTCGGACTCGCAATAGTATTGACCACTCTTTTATAAAATTTAGAAGGCGGACAATATGATACTTATAGAACCGTTGCTCCTCGACTTGATTTATTGGGCAAAAAAGGAAAAGCAAAAAAACAATCCGCTTCTATTACTACGGAATATTTATACACAAATTCTTCTTTTGACAATCCCCAGAATTTTAAACGATTAAATGTAGTTGGAAAATTTCAAGGACATATTACTCCTAATACTAATCTTACCTTGACAGGTTCAACTTTTTGGAGTAAATGGAATCAAAAATCATTACAGTTTCGGTATATTTATTCAAAATTTATTTAATGTCAAATGGAAAGAAACCCAATTTAATACTGAAAGTAGATTAAAAAACAAAATTCTTCCTGTTGAAGAAATTCACTTCATCCAGAAACACCTTCTTGGGGCGTTTAAGCTTTAGTATGTCATTCTAAAACAAAAAACCTTTTTAAAACGTTTTTAAATGGATTTTTTGTTTCTTGAGAGCAAAATTTGCAAAACCAACCTTCTTTTAAACATTTTTCCACTACAAATACTTTAAACATTGAACCTAAATAACTTTTAGTTTTGAGAAGAATATTGAATCATTTTGAATCTGATATTTCAATATTTGAAGCCCCAGTGGAACTGCATAGCAGAGCTACGTTGAGTAAATATTTGGATTATCAAATTTAAAATGAACTGATTTATGCCGAAAGAGAAAGTTTAAATAGGTTCATTATGTAAAAATGTTAATTGCATGAGTTCATTTTGTATTTTTGTGATAAATATCATTTCAAAAGCTCATTCTTAATATTATCCAATTGTTTCTACGTAAAATAAAAACATTCCAATATCCTAAATTAGAAAAAATCTAAATAGTTCCATTAGTGAATAAAACTTCTAAAATTGAACAATATTTTAATTGGTTAGTAAATATTCCAATTGTACTTTTGTAACCCGAAAAAGGGTGAAATTTGAGTTTTTTAAGGAAAAAAATCTTGTCTTGCTCTTAAAAGAAAAATAAGTTTCCATAAAATATTGAATTTAATTAGCGTAATTTTATATAAATGTTCTGTAATAAAACGATTATGATAACCATGAAACGCTTGAAAGTTGTTGCTTTAATGGCAGTTTTAGGCTTCTTCGCCTCAGTCGTTAGTGTGAAGGCTCAAGATCCTGCTGAAGGTGAACAAATTTTCAAAAACAATTGTACGTCTTGCCATGCCGCAACTGATGAAGTTGTGATAGGCCCAGGTTTAAAAGGTATTAGTCAAAGAAGACCAATTGACTGGCTTGTAAAATGGGTACATAACCCACAAGCTGTTATTGCTTCTGGCGACAAATACGCTGTTGATTTGTTCAACAAGTACAACAAAACACAAATGACGGCTTTCCCGAACCTTTCGGAAGGTCAAATCAAAAGTGTTGTTGCTTATATTGATGCACAAGCTGCCGCACCAGTACCTACTGCTGGTGCAGTTACTGCCGCTGGTGCTGCCCCTGCTGAAGGTTCTGCAAATGGTGGAATGATGCAATACATTATGATTGCCTTGTTATTGATTATGGTCTTGGTATTAGTTGCCTTATTATCAATCGTTTCAAGTCTTTCTAAATTAGCAAGTGTTTCTCCTGACTCACCAGAAGCTCAAAATGTACCATTGTTAAAAAGACTTGCTGAAAACGGCAAGAAATTAGCAGCAAATAGTGCATTTAAGACAGGTGCTGCTCTGTTAATTACTTTATTGATTGGAAAAGCTACGATTGATGCAGCTTATGGTGTAGGTATTCACCAAGGATATGCGCCTGAGCAACCAATTCAATTCTCTCACAAACTTCACGCTGGTCAGTACCAAATCAATTGTAACTATTGCCACACAGGCGTTTACAAAGGCAAAGGGGCAAATATTCCATCTGCGAATATCTGTATGAACTGTCACAACGCAATTAAACGTGAATCTCCTGAAATCCAGAAGATTTATCGTTCACTTGAAAAAGATGAGCCAATTCAGTGGGTACGTGTTCACAATCTTCCTGATTTAGCATATTTCAACCACTCTCAACACACAAACGTTGGTGGCTTAGAATGTACAAACTGTCATGGGGAAATTGCTAAAATGGAAGTTGTTCAACAACGTTCTACTTTAACGATGGGATGGTGTATCGACTGTCACAGAAAAACTGATGTGAATACTAAGGGTAATGCTTACTATGACAAATTAGTAGAGTTACACAGTAAAGACCATAAAGAGCCTTTGAAAGTACAAAACATTGGAGGTTTAGAGTGTTCAAAATGTCACTATTAAGAAATTGGTAAATTAGTGATTGGTGATTGGTGATTAGTAAATGACCTACCCAAAAGCAAAACGTTAATCAAGACATTAAAAAAAAGCCAATTGCTGAAAGCCAAAAGCCAGAAGCTAAAAAAGCTAATCACATATTACAAATATGGAAAATAATACAAAACGGTATTGGAGAGGGATTGAGGAGTTAACAAACAATGCAGAGTTTGTAAAATATGCACATCGTGAATTTGGCGATGCTCCAACAGCAAATGAAAAAGGAGAAGCGTTAATTGACGGAACAAACACAGTTCGTCGTGATTTCTTGAAGGTTTTAGGTTTTGGAGTTTCTGCCGTAGCATTAGCAGCTTGCGAAGCACCTGTTAAAAAGGCAATTCCATACTTAAACAAACCAGAAGACGTTGAGCCTACTATTGCTAACTGGTACGCTTCTACTTTTGTTGATGGTGGCGACTACGCTTCAGTCTTGGTAAAAACTCGTGAAGGTCGTCCAATCAAGATTGAAGGAAATAAAGCTTCTTCTGTAAGCAAAGGTGCCTTATCAGCAAGAGTGCAAGCTTCAGTATTGAGTCTTTACGATAACGAAAAATTGAAAGGTGCTTTAATCAGCGGAAAAGCGTCTGATTGGGCAACGGCAGACAAAGAGATTATCGCTGAGTTGGGCAAAGTAGCCGCTCGTGGTGGACAAATCAGAATCGTATCAAACACAATTCTTTCGCCAACTACAAAAAAAGTAATAGGTGAATTTATTGCTAAATACCCAACTGCTAAATTAGTAACTTACGATGCAAACTCTGTATCTGGTTTAGTTCAGGCAAATGGAGGAATTTTACCAAGCTTTGATTTTAGTAAAGCAAAAACTATCGTTTCAATCGGTGCTGATTTCTTAGGTACTTGGATTGCTCCTTCTGAATTTGCTGGTCAATGGGCAAAAACTCGTAGAGTAAGTTCAGCAGAAGGTGGAAATAAAGAAATGTCACGTCATTATCAGTTTGAGACAATTATGTCAAATACTGGTGCAAATGCTGACTACCGTTCAACCTATAAACCATCTCAAGAAGGTTTAGTTGTAGCTGCTCTTTATAATGCAATCGCATCTAAAGTAGGTGGTGCAAATATTGGTGGTGCTGCTGTTAAAGTTGACCACTTAGATAAAGCCGCAGCTGATTTAGTTGCTACAAAGGGTGCATCTTTAGTGGTTTCTGGTTCAAACGACCCCGCAGTTCAAACAGTAGTTGTTGCTATTAACGCTCTATTAGGAGCTTATGGAACAACAATTGATGCAGGAAACCCAGTTAATTATCGTCAAGGTTCTGACGCTGAAATGACTGCGTTTATCAACGAAGCTAAAGCAGGACAAATTGGAGCAGTTGTATTCTATAATGCAAATCCAGTTTATAACCACCCACGTGGAGCTGAATTAGCGGAAGCCTTACCTAAAATTGGATTGACTATTTCAACAAATGACCGTACTGATGAAACAGGGTCACTTTGTAAATATAGCACTCCAGATTCTCACTACTTAGAATCATGGAATGATGCAGAACCTAAAAGAGGTCACTTCTCCTTCACTCAACCAACAATCTCAACAATCTTCAAGACTCGTCAAGCACAATCAAGTTTCTTAACTTGGGCAGGTTTGAATGGAGATTATGCTACATACCTTGAAAATGCGTGGACTTCTGTTTTAGGAGGAAAAGTTGCTTGGTCAAAAACATTGCATGACGGTGTTTATGAACCTGGTGCTGGAGCATCTTTTAACGTTCCACAAACAGGTTTAGCAGACAGTGTTGCTTCTATTTCTAAGAATTATAAAGCTAATTCTGATAAAATGGAGTTAGCAATCTATGAGAAAGTAACAATGGGGACAGGCTCACAAGCAAATAATCCTTGGTTGCAAGAATGTCCAGAACCAGTTTCAAAAGCGTGTTGGGGCAACTATGCAATGGTTTCTTTAGCAACTGCAAAGAAATTAGGATTAGACCAAGAAATTGAATTAGATACACACGAAGTTGAGGTTTCTGTAAATGGTAAATCAGTTAAATTACCATTCATTGTTCAGCCAGGTCAAGCAAATGATACCGTAGCAATTGCAATTGGATACGGACGTACAAAAGCAGGGAAATCTGCAAATGAAGTTGGAGCGAATATTTATCCATTTGCATCAGTTATCAACGGAAACATTGCCTTCTCAAATACAGGTGATGTACAAGTAAAAGCAACTGGCAAATCGGCTCAAATTGCTCGTACTCAAACACACAATACTGTAATGGCTCGTGAAGCAGTCGTTCAAGAAACAGTATTGAGTGCATATAAGAAAAATGTAGAAGCAGGTCGTTTCAAACCAACAGTCTCTACGGCTGAGGGCAAGAAAACTGCAACTGATATTTCACTATGGAATGGTCATAAATATAATAACCACGCATGGGGAATGGTCATTGACTTGAACACTTGTACTGGCTGTTCTGCTTGTGTAGTTTCGTGTAATGCAGAAAACAATATAGCAGTAGTTGGTCGTCAAGAAGTTATTAACCGTCGTGAAATGCACTGGATGCGTATTGACCGTTATTATTCTTCTGATGCAGATGTTGAAGATGTAAAAGGATTAGAGTATGCTTCTGAAAATCCAGAAGTGGTGTTCCAACCAATGCTTTGTCAACACTGTAATAACGCTCCTTGCGAAACAGTATGCCCAGTATTAGCAACGACTCACTCTACTGAAGGTCTAAACCAAATGACTTACAACCGTTGTATTGGTACTCGTTATTGTGCTAACAACTGTCCATATAAAGTTCGTCGTTTCAACTGGTTCCGTTATTATCAAACAGATGAATATGATTTCCAATTCAACAACGATTTAGGTCGTATGGTGATTAACCCAGACGTTACAGTTCGTTCTCGTGGGGTTATGGAAAAATGTTCAATGTGCGTTCAACGTATCCAAGCTGGTAAATTAGAAGCTAAGAAGGAAAAGAGAAGACCAAAAGACGGAGAAATTCAAGTAGCTTGTGCTCAATCTTGTCCTACAAATGCTATCACTTTTGGAGATATGAACGATGAAACATCGGAAATCTCTAAATTATTAGAGGTAGAACACAAAGGACGTGCTTTTGGGGTAATTGAAGAAATAAACGTTAAGCCAAACATTTCATACTTAGTAAAAATCCGTAACAAGGAGGAGAAAGTAAAGAAAGAAGAAGCAGCGGTTGAACATAAAGAACACGCATAGATTGTAAATAATTTTTGATTCTAAATTTTTAATTAAAAAATATATGTCGCACGTAGTATCACCCATAAGAGAAACCCTTGTTTCAGGCGGTAAATCTTATCATGACGTTACAAATGATATTTGTAAGCAAGTAGAAGGCGAACCTACCAAAGAGTGGAAAATCGCTTTTGGTGTATCTTGCTTAGTATTCGCTTACGGTGCTTATTGTTTAGGCTACACTTGGTGGCAGGGCATTGGAGTATGGGGTTTAAATAAAACCGTAGGTTGGGCATGGGACATCACCAACTTCGTATGGTGGGTAGGTATCGGTCATGCTGGTACACTTATTTCAGCCGTATTATTATTATTCCGCCAAAAATGGAGAACCTCAATTAACCGTTCTGCTGAAGCAATGACAATCTTTGCGGTACTTTGTGCAGCATCATTTATCTTAGCTCACATGGGCCGTCCTTGGTTATTTCACTGGGCATTACCATTACCAAACACTTTTGGTTCGTTATGGGTGAACTTTAACTCTCCATTAGTATGGGACGTTTTTGCAATCTCAACATACCTTTCAGTATCATTAGTATTCTGGTACTTAGGGCTTGTTCCAGACTTAGCAACAATCCGTGATAGAGCTCAAACAAAAGCTGCTAAATTTTGGTATGGAGCATTCAGTTTGGGCTGGAACGGTTCTGCTAAAACGTGGGCTCGTTATGAATATGTTTCTTTGATTTTAGCTGGTATTTCAACACCACTGGTACTTTCTGTTCACACAATTGTATCTATGGACTTTGCAACATCTGTTATACCTGGATGGCACACTACAATTTTCCCTCCATACTTCGTAGCAGGAGCGATTTTCTCAGGATTTGCAATGGTACAAAGTCTTTTATTAATTACCCGTGTTGTATTCAAATTAGAAGACTATATTACAATTGAACATATTGAAATGATGAACATCATCATCACAGTAACTGGTTCAATTGTAGGTATTGCCTACTTAACAGAGTTCTTTATCGCTTGGTATTCAGGAGTTGAATATGAATCATATTGTTTCATTAACCGTGCAACAGGTCCTTATTGGTGGGCATACTGGATGATGATGACTTGTAATGTGGTATCTCCTCAATTATTCTGGTTCAAGAAAATCCGTACAAGTATTTTAGTGTCATTTATTTTGTCTGTGATTGTAAATGTAGGGATGTGGTTCGAACGTTTCGTAATTATTGTATCTTCACTACACCGTGATTACCTTCCGTCTTCATGGGCAATGTTTACACCAACAATGTACGATATTGGTGATTATATCTTCTCTTTTGGATTATTCTTTACATTATTCTTTTTGTTTGCCAAATTCTTACCTGTAATCAATATGTTTGAGGTAAAATCAGTAATGAGAGGAGTGTCAACAAACTTCCCTGCAAAGAAGAAATCATCAGGAGATAAATCAAAAGAAACAGTTCATTAATAATCTGTTATAGCTATAAGCTATAAGCAAAATGAGTTTAATAAAAAGCTTAAAGCCTACTGCATAGCGCTTAAAGCTAAAAAGCTAACAAAACAATGGATTCAACAGAAAGATATTTAGTAGGAGTTTTCGATGATGATGAGGAAGTATTACACGCTGTTACTGAAGTTAAAAACAGTGGTGTAAAAATTGAGGAAGTATTTACTCCTTTCCCAATTCACGGCCTTGATGTAGCAATCGGTCATCCACGTACACGTATTCCAATTGCCGCTTTTTTATTCGGATGTTTAGGTCTAACGTGTATATTTTCACTAATAAACTATACAATGGTTTTCGATTGGCCAATGATAGTTGGTGGTAAAGATTTCTTCGCACTTCCAGACTGGATTCCTGTTTCATTTGAAGGAACTGTATTATTTACGGCCTTCGGAATGGTTGGAACATTCTTAGTATCAAATAGCTTATGGCCAGGAAAACAACCAAAAACATTCGATTTAAGAAGTACAGATGATAGATTTATTATGGCTGTCAATATGGCAAATAATAAAAAATCAGAAGCTGAAATCGAATCAATTTTGAAAGCATCTGGAGCTATCGAAGTAAATGTTAAACAATTTTAGTTGAAGTTAAGGAAGTAGTTAGATACATTTTTTGTATATTCAACTTGCGACTTAAGACTTAATACTTGATACTAATTTTAAAAATCATGTTTACCAATAAAACAAAAAGTCTTTTGCTAACCGGAATCATTGCTGTGGCAATGACATCTTGCGAAGACAAACATAACGATTCGGGTACAGAATTTGCTCCGAATATGTATCATTCTGTTGGATATGAGCCTCTTTCTCAAAGCGAAGGAGATACAAACCAAATCAATCCTTATGGAATGAATATGCGATTACCAGTAAAAGGTACTGTACCTCGTAAATATTACGGACAACAAGCAAAGAAAGATTCTATTGACGGTGATTTACTTCAAATGGAATTAATCTCACGCAATATTAAGTCTGGTGATATGGCTTCTTCTGAAGCTTTGTTATCAAATCCTTTTGAGCCAACAGAAACAAACCTTGATGCTGGTAAAGTTCAGTATGAGAGATTTTGTATTCACTGTCATGGTGAAACAGGTAAAGGCGATGGCTTAGTAGCAAAGATGTATAAAGGTGTTCCTGTATATTCATCAGATGCGTTGAAGACACTTAATGATGGTCATATTTATCATACAATCACACATGGAAAAGGTCGTATGTGGGGACATGGTTCACAAATATCATCTGCCGACCGTTGGAGAATTGTACTTTACGTTCATCAGTTACAGCAACAATAATACATGATAGCAAAGTATAAGTGGTTTTTATTACTTGACTAAATGTTAGCTTGCTAATCAATATCAGTTATTTTCAAATTATAAAATTTTCAAATTATAATGGCGGGACATTCACATTTTTCCCCATCTAATGTCGAAGAACACTTTGAGTTCACGGCAGAAGGTCGCAAAAGAGTTATTTATGCTTTCTTAGCAGGATTAGTAGCACTTGTTGTAGGAATCTATTTGTTATCTCGTGGAGATCACGAAGCAGCACACGCTGTTGCAGAACACGGAGCCGAACATGGAGAACATCTTTCAGGGGGTGCCGTTGCACACCACGGAGACTATGACTGGACAAACCGTATTTGGGCCAATCTTTGGCTAAACGGTGTATTCTTCACTGGTATTTCAGTAATTGGTATGTTTTTCGTATCACTTCAATATTTAGCAAAAGCTGGTTGGTCGTCAGTTGTAAAAAGAATAGCCGAAGCTTTCCCTCCATTTTTAGTAGTAACAGGAACAGTATTAATTTTAGTTTTCTTATTTAAAGGAGATGTAATTTTTCACTGGATGCACCATGGTGTTACTGAAAAAGGTAATGAGCATTACGATAAAATAATCGCTGGAAAGTCTGGTTATTTGAATAGATGGTTTTTCATTGGACGTATGGTCTTCTTTTTCGCAGGATGGTTAGCCCTTTGGAACTGGATGCGTAAAAAATCTTTAGCAGAAGACTTAGACGGAGGAACTGAAAACTTCTATTCAATGGTAAAGATTGGAACAATTTTTATCCTTTTGATGGGCGTTTCAAGTTCAATGTCTGCATGGGATTGGGTTATGTCAATTGACACTCACTGGTTCTCAACAATGTTCGGATGGTATATGTTCTCATCATGGCATGTAACTGGTTTAGCAACTATCACATTGACCGTTTTGTTATTGAAAGATAAAGGATATATGCAGTATGTAAACTTTAACCATTTACATGACTTGGGTAAATTTATGTTTGCATTCTCAATTTTCTGGACTTACGTTTGGTTTGAGCAATTCTTACTAATTTACTATGCAAATTTTCCAGAAGAAACTATATATTTCTTAGAACGTTGGGAAGGTCACAACAAAATATATAAGGCAACTGAAATAATAAGTGTGGTATTCAACTTTCTGTTCCCATTCTTGATTTTAATGACTCGTGATGCTAAACGTACAGCAATATTCTTAAAAATCGCTTGTTCATTCATCATTGTAGGTCACTACCTTGATTTCTACCAAATGATAATGCCAGGAACACTTGGACCAAATGGTGGATTTGGATTGGTAGAATTTGGAATGGTTGCTATGTTCGCATCAGCATTTATATATGTGGTTTCAATTCAGTTGACGAAAGCATCTTTAGTGGCTAAAAATCATCCATTCTTGGAAGAAGCACTTCACCACGATATTTAACTAATAGTTGGTTGTTGAAAAGCAACCAATTATTATCTATAAAAAATTATTAATAGTTCAAAACATTTTTATTGAACGTATTTTTATAGAGTAGTAAAGAATATAACACTTGAGTTTTCAGGTGAAATTAAATAGAAGATTAATAACCAAAAATTAACTAATAAAATGACATATTTAATAGGTCTTTTGTCGGTAGTATTCTTTGTATTGGCAATCATGATTGTCAGCAAGAGTATGTCTCTTTCAAAAGGTATTCAAGGAACTGAACAAGACCAAGATACACCATTAGACGGAGCAAATAATGCAAATGCAATTGGATTTATTGTGTTTTTAGTATTGGGTTCGATTGGAGCCGCATGGTCATTCTTACATTCGAAACCTGATTTATTACCAATTGCAGCGTCAGAACATGGGTTAAAAACAGATAAGATGTTTTGGGTTTCAATGGGAGTTATTACAATAGCTTTTTTTGTAACAAACGCACTACTCTTTGTGTTCCCATTTATGTACAGATACAAGAAAGGGAATATCGCTACATTCTATCCAGTTAACCATAAGTTAGAATTAATCTGGACTGTAATACCTGCGATTGTAATGGCTGTATTAGTATTCACAGGATGGAGAACTTGGAGAGATATTACATCTCAAGCACCTGATAATGCAGTTGTAATTGAAGTCACTGGTCACCAATTTGGTTGGTATGTACGTTACTCTGGAAACGACGACAACAAATTAGGTAACAACAATTATAAACTTATTGATGCAACAAACTCAATTGGTATAGATTATACAGATGAAAAATCGTTTGATGATTTTACAGCGAATGAAATTCATTTACCAAAAGGAGTTCCTGTTTTGTTAAAAATCAAAGCTCAAGACGTTTTACACTCAGTATATTTACCTTACCAACGTGTTAAAATGGATGCTGTACCGGGTATGCCAACAAAATTTTGGTTTGTACCTAACAAGACAACTGACGAGATGCGTTACATCACTGGTAATTCTGATTTTAATTACAAGTTAAACTGTACAGAAATTTGCGGAAGTGGTCACTTTGGTATGGCAATTACAGTTTTTGTTGATGAGCCAGCAGATTATGCAGTATGGTGTAAACAACAAAAACCATTTTTGACTCAAAATCCTGATTTTTTAGCAAAAGTACCAGAGAAATTGAAAGGTAAAGCACAGAAGTATATTGAAGCTCCTGCCGCAGCATTAGATAGTACACAAGCGAGTGGTGCAACACCAGCCGCTGCAACATCATTGAGATAATTATCAGATTCAACATAGAATAAATAACAATAAATTATGGCAACTGCAACACTACACGCAACAGACTCTCAAGCACACGGTCATGACCACGAGCATGAGCATCACGAGCTGGGATTCGTGCAGAAGTATATCTTCTCAGAAGACCACAAGACTATTGCAAAGCAGTATTTGATTTCAGGTATCATTTGGGCATTCTTCGGAGGTGCAATGTCAATTATTTTCCGTTTACAATTAGGTTTTCCTAATATGGATTTAACTTGGTTAAAACCAGTATTAGGTCAATGGATTGTTGAAGGAAAATTAGAAAAAGAATTCTATTTAGCACTTGTTACAATGCACGGAACCGTAATGGTATTCTTTGTATTAACAGCAGGTCTTTCAGGGACGTTTTCAAACTTCTTGATTCCGTTACAAATTGGTGCAAGAGATATGGCATCAGGATTTATCAATATGCTTTCTTATTGGTTCTTCTTTTTGGCATCAGTAATTATGTTCTCTTCATTGTTTATTGAGACTGGCCCTGCATCAGGTGGATGGGTAATTTATCCTCCATTAAGTGCATTACCACAAGCAATGCCTGGTTCTGGATTAGGAATGACCTTATGGCTAACGAGTATGGCATTATTTATTGTTTCTCAATTGATGGGAGGTATTAACTATATCTGTACGGTTATCAACCTACGTACTCGTGGAATGTCATTTACAAAGTTACCTTTAACTATTTGGGCATTCTTCTTTACGGCTATATTGGGTTTATTATCATTCCCCGTATTATTATCAGCCGCTTTATTATTGATTTTTGACCGTAGCTTTGGCACATCATTCTATCTATCAGAAATATATATCGGAGGCGAAGCTCTACCAAATGTAGGAGGTTCAGCAATTTTATATCAACATTTATTCTGGTTCTTAGGTCACCCAGAAGTTTATATTGTATTATTACCAGCATTAGGTATTACTTCAGAAATTATTGCAACAAATTCACGAAAACCAATTTTTGGATACCGTGCAATGATTGGTTCAATGTTAGGAATTACATTTTTAGCATTCATTGTTTGGGCTCACCATATGTTTGTAACAGGGATGAATCCATTCTTAGGCTCAGTATTTATGTTCTTAACATTGATTATTGCAGTTCCTTCGGCGGTAAAAGCATTTAACTACATTACAACCTTATGGAGAGGTAACATCATCTTTACGCCAGCAATGTTGTTTTCAATTGGTTTAGTATCATTGTTTATTTCAGGTGGTCTGACAGGTATTATTTTAGGTAACTCAGCACTTGATATTAACTTACACGATACATATTTCGTAGTTGCCCACTTTCACTTAGTAATGGGAGCTGCATCATTCTTCGGTTTGATGGCGGGTGTTTACCACTGGTTCCCTAAACTATTTGGAAAAATGATGAATAAAGAGGCAGGTTACATACACTTCTGGTTAACATTTGTTGGTGTTTACTGTGTATTCTTTCCAATGCACTACATCGGATTAGCAGGATTTCCTCGTCGTTATTATTCATTTACTGCATTAGGAAATGGTAGAATGGAAGCTTTTGTTGATATGAATATGTTTATTTCAATTGCTGCTATCCTTACATTCTTAGCACAAGCAATTTTCGCAGTAAACTTCTTCTATTCAATTTTCAAAGGGAAAAGAGCACCACAAAACCCTTGGAACTCGAATACTTTAGAATGGACAGCACCAATAGAAGGCATTCACGGAAACTGGGAGGGAGAAATTCCAGCAGTATATCGTTGGCCTTATGATTATAGCAAACCAGGTTCAGCAGTAGATTTCATTCCTCAAAACGTTCCATATTCAGCAACTCCTGAATCGAACTTCCCAGAAGAAAATGAAGAAATCGCTAAAGAAAAAGAAATAGAAGGACTATTAGATAGTCAGAACTCTTCTTATAGTCACTAAGAATTGGATGCATCTAAAATTGAGAATATGTTAACTGTGAGAATTCAAGTTAATATATTCTCAATTTTGTTTAAGAGCAATTTGTATTTATGTTTTTCTAAGAAAGCCTTGGACTTAACAGATTTCAACCTTGTGAAAAAGAATATTGAATCAAAAATCAAAAGCAAAACGTAAAATGTTCTTTCGGAAATTAGGCATAGCAACAATTATATCCATATACTTATTGGTCTTAGCAGGTGGAATAGTTAGAAGTACAGGCTCAGGAATGGGATGTCCAGACTGGCCGAAATGTTTCGGAATGTTAGTCCCTCCAACAGATGTAAGTCAGCTACCTATAAATTATCAAGAAATATACGCTGAAAAATTACATGGAGAGGTAGAATTCAATGTAACTAAAACATGGATTGAATATGCAAATAGACTAATAGGTGCATTGACAGGAATTATCGTATTAGCTACATTTATTGCTTCACTATTCTATTATTGGAAAAAAGATAGAGTAGTCGTATATTTATCATTTTTAGGAGTAGTTCTGATAGGAGCAAATGGCGTTTTAGGAAAATATGTAGTCGATTCATTCTTAAAACCTGGCGTTGTAACAATGCACATGCTATTAGCAATCTTGGTCATATTTGTTTTACTTTATGCCATAGCAAGAGCATGGTCAGAAGTAATAATTACGGAGAACATAGAAAACAATAAATCTATCACTCAATTACTCATTGCTATTCTGATAATTTCAACATCACAAATTCTGTTAGGAACACAAGTACGAGAAGCAATTGATAGAGTAATTGCAAACCCATTTTTTGGATATAATCGTGAGACATGGATAGAACAAATGGGGCTGGCTTTCTATATTCATCGCTCCTATTCAATTCTAATTTTAGGCTTACACATTTATTTAATTTGGAAGCTTCAAAAGAATACAAAACAAGAAGGACTAATATCAACATTCACCAAAATATTAGTATTAATTGTACTGATTGAAATCATAACGGGAGGTATTATGGCATATTTTGGAGTACCAGCCTATATACAGCCTGTTCACTTAACGTTATCTATCGTTTCAGTGGGAATACAATTTGTAATCCTATTATTACTAAATTTTAAAAATGTAACACGATTCAGAGAGTCGTGAAAAAGATGATTATTAAAGAAAAAAAAGTTTCTGTCCAAAACAATGCTACTGGTAATAGTTCAAAAATAAAGGCTTATTACGAGTTACTGAAATTCAGACTATCGGCCTTAGTGGCATTCTCAGGAGCATTTGGGTATTCGTTAGCAGTAGATAAAATTGATTGGTGGAAATTAACCCTTATCAGTCTCGGAGGTTTTCTAATAACAGGGGCAGCCAATATTGTTAATCAAATCAAGGAAAAAGAACTTGATAAGTTAATGAGACGTACTCAAAATCGTCCATTACCAACGGGAAGATTAAGTGTAAAAGAAGCTTTAATATTTTGTATAATACTATTGCTTTCTGCGAGTTATATTCTATTTTTTGAATTTAATTTCAAAGCAGGTGCTTTAGGAGTCTTATCATTCTTTTTATATGGATTTGTTTATACACCCTTAAAGAGGGTAGGTCCTATTTCAGTTTTTGTGGGGGCAATTCCAGGAGCATTTCCACCAATGATTGGATGGATTGCTGCAACAAATCATTTTGGTTTAGAACCAGGAATTTTATTTGCCATACAATTCTTTTGGCAGTTTCCTCACTTCTGGGCAATTGCATGGGTAGCAGACGAAGATTACCAAAGAGCTGGATTCAAAATGTTACCCAATAACGGTCATAAGGATTTACGAACTGCATTAACCATGATGATTTATACAATATTTCTGGTTCCATGTGGATTCATACCTCATGTGTTAGGAATGACAGGATTTAATTCAGCAATAGTAGCTGTTTTATGTGGTGTATTATTCCTCTCTCAGACATTTTATTTAATGTCAAGACCAACTGATAAAGCTGCCTTAATGATGATGTTTGGCTCATTTATTTATTTACCAATAGTACAAATAGCTTTTTTGATGGACAAAATTTAGTTATTGTTTATCATTTAATGGTAATTCATTAATTGATAAAACGGAAAAAACGTGAAAGATAATATCTGACAAAAACCAATAGCTATTAACCAATAACCAAAAATGACACAAGAACATTTAGCGGATATAAACCTTGATGAGCCAGAAGAAACGCTCAACATGAATCCCAAAAAATTTATGCTTTGGCTTGCAATTGTATCCATCATTATGATGTTCGCAGGTTGGACTTCTGGATATTTAGTGCGTAAAGCAGAAGGACGTTGGCACGAGTTTGAATTACCACAAATCTTCTGGTATTCAACGGGAATTTTATTAATAAGTAGTATTTCAATGTTTTTTGCAGTACAAGCCGCAAAAAAAGATAATTTCAGTACGCTTAAAACAGCAATTTCTATTACTTTTGTGTTCGGATTGGCGTTTTTAGTGACACAAGTGATTGGATTTTCTGATTTAATCAAAAATCAACTCTACTTTGCAGGAAGTGACGTAGCATCATCTTGGATATACGTTCTCGTTGGCTT
The DNA here is from genome assembly GCA_013298805.1 of Cytophagales bacterium. Classification (GTDB taxonomy): domain Bacteria; phylum Bacteroidota; class Bacteroidia; order Cytophagales; family Spirosomataceae; genus Arcicella. Next base: position 24,160 of record JAAFIU010000013.1, read on the forward strand.
ACACGCAGTACACGTATTCTCTGGCTTAATTGTTTTATTGATTTCGCTAACTTCGTCTTTCAAATTCACAAAAGAATCAAAAAACCTCACCAGAATACAGTTATGTGCTACTTATTGGCACTTTTTAGATTTTCTCTGGTTATATTTGTTTTTATTTTTATATTTCAATAGATAAATTTAATTTGAAACATTAATAAATTTGAAAGTGCTTTTGCAGTTTTTAAATTCCAAATAATCAAATTTCCAAATTATCAAATTCATTAATTAAAACCGTTAAAAAATGTCTGCAATACACGCTCCTGCCGTTCCTGAAAAATTAACTTGGACGGGTGGTTCAGAACCAATGAAAGCAAGTTATGGAAAACTAATGATGTGGTTTTTCTTACTTTCGGATACCTTTACTTTCTCAGCCTTATTGGTAACTTACGGAATGATTCGTTTCAGTAATAATGCTTATTCGGGTGCTCATGAGGCTTTCTTTTTCTCAACTACTCACTGGCCAATTCCTGACAAAGTATTTGCTGCATTGCCATTTTTACATGGTGTTGAAGCTCCACTAATTTTCGTTGGAATCATGACTTTTATCTTGATTTTTAGTTCTGTAACAATGGTTTTAGCAGTAGAAGCTGGACACCGTGGCGACCGTGCTGACGTGGAGAAATGGATGTTGTGGACAATTCTTGGAGGTTTTACTTTCTTAGGTTCACAGGCTTGGGAGTGGTCACACTTTATACATGGTCCAGAATTGGCTTTGGCAGCAAAAGATGCCGCTGGAAATGCCATTGAAGGTGCTAACTTAGTCCGTAACCCTTATGGTCCTCCTGCCTTTGCAGATTTATTCTTTTTTATTACAGGATTTCACGGGACACACGTATTCTCAGGAGTAATTTTGAATATCTTGATTTTCTTCAATGCCGCAACAGGTGTTTATGAACGTCGTGGACATTATGAGATGGTTGAAAAGGTTGGTCTTTACTGGCACTTTGTAGATTTAGTATGGGTATTTGTATTTACCTTTTTCTATTTAGTGTAATTACAATCCTAAATCTTCTCCTCAAGGGAAAATTGAAAAGATTTTGTTAATCAAAAAAATATTAAAAAAAATGGCTTCACATTCACAAGTAATCGAAGAAAAAGTAATTGCCCCTGCACAAACAGGAGCTATATGGAAAACGTTTTGGATTCTCCTAATATTGACCGCAATAGAATTTGTAATTGCATTCACAATGCCTAATAATCATTTGAGAGTAGCAATTTTTGCAGGAATGACAATTGTAAAAGCATTCTTTATCGTAGGTGAATTTATGCACTTAAAACATGAGGTTAAAGTATTAATTTGGGCCGTTTTATTCCCAGTTATTACCATTGCATGGTTATTAGTTGCCCTACTTCTTGAAGGAGGAGCTCACAGATAAATTTAAGCGTCAGTAGTTTCTGTATTGTAAATAGTTTAAAATCTAAGTTGTTTCACAATACAAAAACCCCTGATTATCAATATTATGTCTCAAAAAACTATCAAAGCTGGAATCCTAATCGCCGCATTAGTTGTTCCAGCTTTAATTTTTTTATATCTAAAAGGCTTTGGTGAAAACCATTATGAATTGCCTTATATGATTCCACTGACAGATTCAACAACAGGGAATGTTATGTTGAAAAAACATCAAAATCCTCATTGGAACGAGCCTGAAATGGACACGGTTTTTCATACTATTCCCGATTGGAAACTAACCGATGAGAATGGGAAAGTGTTTTTAGGAGAATCTCTAAAGGGTAAAATTTATGTGGCAGACTTCTTTTTTACAAGATGTGAGACAATCTGTCCAAAAATGTCCACAGAATTAACTCGTGTTCAAGACACATTTTCACAAAATGATAATATACAATTTGCATCATTCACTGTTGACCCTAATCATGATACGCCAGAAATGCTGAGAGAGTACGCCAAAAAATATGATGCAAAATCAGGTAAATGGCATTTTCTAACAGGAACAAAAAGTCAAATTTATCCCTTAGCAATAAAAGGCTATTTTATACCAGTAGCTGATGCCTCTGAGTATGATAAAGCAATTAAAACACCTGATGAAACATTTATTCACTCTGAAAGGTTAATATTAGTAGATAAGGAAGGACATATAAGAGGCTTCTATGATGGTACTGATAAAAAAGATGTTGACCGACTTATTTTAGAAATAAGAGTATTAGTGAAAATTTACGAAACCAAAAGTTGAAATAACACATTGTAAAAATGAACCCCCTAATTTTAGAAAAAAGCACTAAGAATGAACGCTTAGTAAAGATTTTATCAATAGTTATTCCTGTGGCAGTAGCATTATTGATTGGCATAAGAACAAAAATTGATTTAGGAGCTTGGACGAAGACATTACCGCACGTAATTGGACTTTTAAATACAACGACCTCTATTACATTGATTTTAGGCATAATTGCAATTAAAAATAAAAATATTGTTAGACACCGCCAAATGATGGGTCTTTCATTTATCCAAGGAGGATTATTTTTGGTACTATACATTTTGTATCATATCTCAAACCAATCAACCCCGTATGCTGGCGAAGGTATTTTACGTCCCGTTTATTACTTCTTATTGGTATCACACATTGTTTTGTCAATTGGAGTAGTTTGGTTTGTACTTCGTGCCGTTTATTTTGCCCTTAGTGGACAAATTGCGGAGCATAAAAGAATTGTAAGATGGACATTTCCATTGTGGTTATATGTCTCAATTACAGGAGTGATAGTATATTTGATGATTTCTCCGTATTATAATTAGGTTAAAAGGGTAAGGTTTTAGAGGTAAGTTAAAAAGGATTAAATAAAATCTTTGAAATTACTAATATCTAAAAACCAACACCTAACACCTCTCAAAAACATGAAAAAGATAATTTTAGCATCAATTTTATTTTTAATTAGCACTTCCATAAGTATGGCACAGTGTGCGATGTGCCGCATGACAGTAGAAAGTACCGTTTCTAACGGACGTAGTCAGATTGCATCAAATTTAAACCACGGAATTTTATATCTATTGTCAGCCCCTTACCTTTTAGTGGCTATCATTGGATATTTATGGTGGCGAAGCTCGAAGAAAAATATGTCTCCACAAACCCTTTTAAGACAAAGAATTAGAAAAGCATTGAGTTAGGAAATACTTGTAGAGCATAAAAAATCCCGATTAGATTATCCTATCTAATCGGGATTTTACTTTTAACTTTATTCCCAAAGAGGATAATGCTCTAAATGTATTTGCTCTCCAAAGAAAATTTTAGTTGATGTTTCAAAAGAAGCTGTATAATCAGAAACATAAAAATGCTTCATGTGTGTACTCATTGAACTAAAAATGTCATTTTCTGATAGGTATTTTTTCAAAGAGTTCGCTACAATTTCAGAAGTATCTAAAACTGATACCTTTCCTTGATAATAATTCTCAATTTGGGTCTTAATCAATGGATAATGCGTACAACCCAAAATCAATGCCTCAATACCTTCTAATTCTGAATGACGGAGATATTCTTGAATAATACTTTCTGAAATATTATTGTTGAAAAAACCTTCTTCAATCATGGGAGCAAGTAAAGGCGTTGCCAAAGACTTTAACGTAATTCCTTTCCCAACAGCATCTATTTTCTTACGATAAATATTAGAATTCACGGTTTGTTTCGTGCCAATCAATCCAATCGTCTTGTCAGGGTAAGTATTTGCCAAATATTCTACAACGGGGTCAATTACATTAATAACCTTCGCTTTACTTCCAACATACTCCCGCACAAGCTCATAAGCTGCCGCAGAAGCCGAATTACAAGCAATCAGAATAACTTTACATTTCTGTTGTAAAAGCACATTACAAATCTTGATTGAATAGGCTTGAATCGCAGAAGAAGATTTATCCCCGTAAGGTAAATGTGCAGTATCTCCGAAATAAATGATATTTTCGTTGGGTAATAAAGTAGTTACAGCGTGAGCAACGGTTAGTCCACCAATACCACTGTCAAAAATACCAATTGGGTTTGAATTCATTTATCTTTAAGGATGAGTTATTTTTTACAAATTTGAAAATTTGAACATTCTTATGCAACCTTTCTATCATCTATTTCATCTTCAAATTATAAAATCTCAGACCTAAAGATTTAAACCAAAACAGTACCGTGAAACTACTTAATTTATTTCAAAGCGAAGAAGCTCTGGTGAAAGCCTGCCAAAAGGGAGACCCTAAAGCTCAACGACGGGTTTATGAAAAATATTCCCCAAAAATGTTAGGAATATGCTTCAGATACGTTCACGATGATTATAAGGCAGAAGAAATTATGATAGAAGGTTTTGTGAGAGTTTTTGAAAAAATTGATACTTTTAAATTGGAAGGAAGTTTTGAAGGTTGGATTCGCAGAATAATGGTAAATGAATCATTAATGTATCTCAGAAGTAATAAAAAAGCCCAATTTGAAACCAGTTATGACCAAATTCTTTATGAACCAGAACCCGAACAATTTAGAACCGACCTCGAAAGTCAAGACCTTTTAAAATTGATAGAAAAATTACCACTTGGTTATAAAACAGTATTTAATCTCTATGCCATTGAAGGTTACTCTCACGCTGAAATTGCCAAACAATTGGGCATCACTGAAAGCACCTCAAAATCACAACTCTCCCGTGCGAGGGTTATTTTACAAAATGCCGTAATGGAAATGGCGTAATTGGTTAATGGTTATCGGTTTATTAGTAAAAAATTGGAGACTTAGAGCCTTGATGGCACATTCAAAATGAAAAAATCACAAAACATAGATAAAATATTCTCAGAAGGCTTACATAATTACGAGCGTCAGCCACGTAGTGAAGCCTGGGAAAAACTACAAGCAAGGCTTGAAAAGCCACAAAGCAAAGTTTTACCTTTGTGGTGGAAGTTTGCTTCTGCGGCATCAGTCGCATTACTATTGAGCGTTGGAGGATATTGGTACAATTCACAAAAAGCTATGTCAACTGATGTTGTTGCCACAGTTAATCAAATTAAAAATAAAGTAACACGAGAAAATCTTCCGAAACCAACAATGGAAGAATCTGTTGCGGTAGAAATGAATAAAGCAACAGAACCAAACGAGAAAAAATACAAGGAAAAGGTTATCAGGACAACATCACAACAAAATACAATAACTAGTGCAAAGGTTGTGAAAACCGATGTCGTGATGAATACTAAAAATATTTTGTCCCCTACCCCATTGCAAGAAATCAAAAAAGTGGTTGATACTAATACCATTGTTTTGGTGCTTGAAGATACAAAACCTAAAGTTGTCAAAACAGAAGAAGAGACTATTGTTCTAAACTTCGTTGAAGCGAAACCAGAAGCAGTTGCACAAATTGACCCGACCGAAGAAAACCTTAAAAAACAAAGTCGTTTAAGCAAAATTTGGCAACAATTAAAACGAGCTAAAAACGGTGAAGACGTTAATTGGGGGGAAGTAGGTATAAAACCACAAAAAGTCTTAGCCCGAGCCGATGCCAAAATTGAAAATGCTTTAACAAAAGGAGAAAATAATGAAAAATAGATGCAACCATTGCTTCAAGCATTGCATCTTGAAAGTATAAAGAAAAAATCACTAAGTTTCCTAAATAAGTGTTGATTAAAACTTCAACCAACATTACAAAAAGAAACTCTAAACATTTAAAAGATAAAGTCATGAAAACAGTAATTAGCATGAATACACTAAAAAGAATTAGTTATTCACTTATCGCAACAATCACTTTTATCATCTCTACCAATCAAGCAATGGCAAATGGTGGCGAAAAAGATTCGACAGTAATTAGCATTGACAAAAGAAATCAAACGCTTTTAAATCAGGGAAATAGCACAAAAACCTTGAGAGAAAACCTCCAAGAATTATTTCAAAAAAGTGGAATGTCTCTTGATGATGATACTTGGAGAGGCATCAGAAGAGTAGTTAATAGCGACCTCAGTAAAGATACCCTTTTAGTCATTACCCAAAGCGATAAAAGTATCAAAGTCGTTATCAATACCAATACAAAAAACAGTAACACAAATACCGACGTCAATGTAAATACAAATAGAGAAGGAACGTCTAACAACGACAAGCAGGTTAAAGTTGGCTTAGGGGGCGTGGTAGTGAAAGATGGGAAAGATGAAGTAAGAGTTGGTTGGAATGGTGTTTATGTCAATGATGGCGGACATGAAACCAATATTTCCTTGAGAGATTCATCACGCATCAATCGTAGAGATAGTGGATTCAATAGTCGCTCAGGATTTAACATTTACTTAGGCTTAAATTCATTCACAAATACCAGTAATATCGGCGGAGCATACAATACGAAAGACTTTGAATTAAGCCCATTTGGCTCAAGATATTTTGGCTTTGGCTGGACACGCAGTGGAATGATTAGCAAGGGAACTAAAGCGGCGTTAAAAGTGAGCTATGGTTTAGAGTTTTCTTGGTATAACTTCATGTTAGAGAATAATGCTTTCATGGTCAAAAATACCGATAACATTGGCTTTGCCGATTATCGTGATGCAAAAGGAAATCAAATAGCATTATCTCGCAACAAATTAACCGTAGCCAATATTAACATTCCAGTAATGCCCTATGTTGCCTTCAAAAAAGGAAGTACCATTACTTATGTTGCCGCAGGTGGATACATCGGCTATCGCTTAGACAGCTACACAAAAACTAAAGAAGAAGATAGTGGACGAAAAGATTGGAATCACAGTAGTTTCTTCCTCAACAACGTTCGATATGGCTTAGCTTTTGAATTAGGACTAAAAGATTTCCCAGATTTATTCGTCAATTATGACATGAATAATCTCTTTCAAGATGGCAGAGGGCCCAAAATTGGAGGAATTAGCTTCGGTATCAGACTTTAATATCAAAAATTTGAATAAATATTATTGAGAAAGAATAAAAGAACAAAGTGTTTATTTTTAGACATTTACGCTTATATTTTTTCTCTTTTTACTTGAAGATATAAAAAGAGAAAAATTTTTTTGATATTTTTTTTTGGTACAGACTTTGACATAATAAAAAATAGAATTACCTTTGCACACTCTTTCACCAGAACACTAAAAGAAAGTAATTCAGGTAAAAGAAAATGGGGGTGTACCAGAGTGGCCAAATGGGGCAGACTGTAACTCTGCTGGAGTATTCCTTCGGTGGTTCGAATCCATCCGCCCCCACCATTCAGTAAGCAGTTATCAATAATTAGTAGTATTTATTTTTTTGATAACTGGAAACTCTTTACTGATAACTGACAAGCGGGAGTAGCTCATTTGGTAGAGCGATAGCCTTCCAAGCTATAGGTGGCGGGTTCGAGCCCCGTCTCCCGCTCCAATCAGGAACTATGATAGGTGGTTGGTTGTTAATTAGTTAATAGTTATTAGTTTAGCTAAAAACAATTAACAATTGACCATTTATAGTTTCAAAGGGTTTTTTGCCTTTGTAGCTCAGTGGTAGAGCACTTCCTTGGTAAGGAAGAGGTCGGCAGTCCGATTCTGCTCAAAGGCTCGAATCAATTTGTTAATGTTATAATTTGAAAATTTGAAAATGATTTTATGATTAAGCTTATCCGTTTTAATCAGATAAAATCTAAATCATTTTCAAATTTCTTCATTTCCAAATTTTCAAATTAATTAAGTTTTTTCATTCTTTTTATAAAATCAAATTAAGAACTAAATATCATGGCAAAGGAAAATTTTGACCGTAGTAAACCCCACGTAAACATTGGTACAATCGGTCACGTTGACCACGGTAAAACTACATTAACTGCTGCAATCACGAAAGTATTGTCAGAAAAAGGTCTTGCTGAGAAAAAAGATTTCTCTTCAATTGACTCAGCTCCAGAAGAAAAAGAGCGTGGTATCACTATCAACACTGCTCACGTTGAATATTCGACAGTAAACCGTCACTATGCACACGTTGACTGTCCTGGTCACGCCGATTACGTTAAAAACATGGTAACTGGTGCTGCTCAAATGGACGGTGCTATCATCGTGGTTGCTGCAACTGACGGACCAATGCCACAAACTCGTGAACACATTTTGTTATCACGTCAGGTTGGTGTACCTCAATTAGTTGTATTCATGAATAAAGTGGATATGGTTGATGATCCAGAATTATTGGAATTGGTTGAAATGGAAATCCGTGAATTATTGTCATTCTATGACTTTGATGGCGATAACATTCCAGTTATCCAAGGTTCAGCTTTAGGTGGATTAAATGGCGAGCCGAAATGGGTTGCTACAATCGAAGCTTTAATGCATGCTGTTGATACTTGGATTCCACTTCCAAAAAGAGATGTTGATAAGCCTTTCTTGATGCCAGTTGAAGACGTATTCTCGATTACAGGTCGTGGTACAGTAGCAACAGGTCGTATCGAAACTGGTATCATCAACTCTGGTGAAGCAGTAGATATCTTAGGTATGGGTGCAGAAGGCTTGAAATCAGTAGTAACTGGTGTTGAGATGTTCCGTAAAATCCTTGACCGTGGTGAAGCTGGTGATAACGTTGGTTTATTATTACGTGGTATTGACAAAGAATCTATCCGTCGTGGTATGGTTATTTGTAAGCCAGGTTCTGTTAAGCCTCACACTAAATTCAAAGCTGAGGTTTATATCTTGTCTAAAGAAGAAGGTGGTCGTCATACTCCATTCTTTAACAAATATCGTCCACAATTCTATTTCCGTACAACTGACGTAACAGGAGAAATCATGTTGCCAGCTGGTGTTGAAATGTGTATGCCTGGTGATAACTTGACAATCGACGTTACTTTGTTAAACAAAGTTGCGATGGATAAAGGACTTCGTTTCGCTATCCGTGAGGGTGGTCGTACAGTAGGTGCTGGTCAAGTAACTGAAATCTTAGACTAAGATTTAAGAAGTATATAAAAAAAGCGTCTCTCAAAAAGAGGCGCTTTTTTGTTGTTTTAGAGGTTTAGAAATGGGGGATTTGTCATTAATTGTGCGTTTAAGTATCCACGCTTATTTCCTTAATTGATAATCATTTGGAAATTTAATACTTACCTACTTGGAACGTTGCCTTGGTCTTGTTAGCCATAATTGTTCCGAATGCAGCATTAGTTTTACGCAATCAATAACAAAAATGAAAAACACAGACAACTTATCCACAACTGCTCAATTTGAATCGGAAATACCCGATTAGGTTAAATCAGAATTACCTGCTCAATTTCATCGAAATATTCAGTTGAATTATTCATGGGATTCAAACGAAGGTGCTTAAACCAGTCTAAATTCCGTTTAAATAAACATTAACCCAAATATTTTCAAAAAGTATTTTGAAAATTTAAAGATAAACCTCTATCTTTGCAGACCATTGAATACGGGAATAGTTCAACGGTAGAATGCGGGTCTCCAACACCCTTGATCAGGGTTCGAATCCTTGTTCCCGTGCCATTATTAAGTTCCAAGTTTTGGATTTCTAATTTTAAGATTTTTGTAAGAAATTGCAAATTGGCTTGAAATTTGAATTCTAAAATTCTGGAACTTAAAAGTTTATAGCAAGAGTGATTATCGACAGGAATAATTCTTGTAATTTAAACAGACAAAATACTTACAAACAAAAACCATGAACAAAATTAAAAACCTTTTCGGTGATTCTTGGACTGAAGTTACAGAAAACGTAACATGGCCTAAATTTTCAGAATTACAAGCTTCGTCAACGCTTGTTTTGGTAGCATCATTGATATTTGCTATGGTGGTTGGTTTGATTGACTTTTTATTCAAATCAGGCTTAGAGTTATTCTATCAATCATTCTAATTTCGGAATTGAGATTCTACGATTTCAGAATGAAATCAAAATATCTACAATCTGAAATTGACAATCCGAAATCATACGAGTATTATGGCAGAGACTAATTGGTACGTTCTGAGAGCAGTTTCAGGACAAGAAAAGAAAATACGGACGTATCTGGAAAACGAAATTACCAGACAAGGTCTTGAAGAATATATTCCTCAAATTATTATTCCTACTGAAAAGATTTTTGAAATGCGTAACGGTAAAAAAGTCGTGCGTGAAAAAACTCTTTTTGCAGGATATATTTTTGTGGAAGCAGATATTAAGTATGGTGAAGTTGCCCACTTAATTACGTCAATGCCAGGTGTAATTGGCTTTTTGAGTTGGAATGATGGAAAAACATCTAAAACTCCAATTCCTTTACGTGCCGGTGAAATAAAACGAATCTTAGGTAAAATTGACGAAGCCGTAGCCATAGAAGAAGTATCTTCAACATCATTTACAAAAGGCGAAACTATCAGAGTTATTGATGGTCCCTTCTCTGGATTTGATGGTTCAGTTGAAGAGATTTTTGACGATAAGAAAAAACTGAATGTGATGGTTAAAATCTTTGGCAGAAATACCCCAGTAGAATTAAATTACTCGCAGGTAGAGAAATAGTTAAATTCTTAGGGATTTAGCCACCAATAAAAAGGAGTACATTCGTAGGAGTGTACTCCTTTTTTAATGCCCTAAACTCATTTTTTTCGTACATTTGTAGCCGTATAAAAACACAAGAATATGTTAAGAAGACCCCGCAGAAATCGCCAATCATTAGCCATTCGTGCAATGGTAGAAGAAACGACCCTCTCAGTCAATGATTTTATTTATCCAATGTTTGTCATGGAAGGGAAAAACCTCACGACAGAGGTAAAATCTATGCCCGATGTCTTTAGATATACTTTAGATAAATTATTAGAAGAGCTTTCAGTTGTACAAGATTTGGGGATTCGTTCGATTGCTCTTTTTCCTCAACTTTCGGAAGACAAAAAAGATAAATTTGCCACTGAAAGCCACCGTCAAGGCAGTTTATATTTAGAAGCAATTAATCAGATTAAAAATAAATTTCCAGAAATAGCCATCATGAGCGATGTAGCGATGGATCCATATTCATCAGACGGACACGATGGTTATGTGGATGAAAATGGAAACATTTTAAATGATGAGACACTTCAAATTTTAGGAAATATGGCACTTGCCCAAGCTCGTGCGGGGGCAGATATCATCGGGCCTTCGGACATGATGGACGGGCGTATCGGTTATTTGCGTGAAACACTCGATGACGAAGGATATACCAATGTGAGTATTATGGCGTATTCAGCAAAATATGCGTCTGCATTTTATGGCCCTTTCCGTGATGCCTTGGATTCTGCTCCGAAATTTGGCGATAAAAAAACGTATCAGATGAACCCTGCCAATAGCAGAGAGGCATTAATCGAAGCAGAATTGGATTATGCCGAAGGAGCAGATTTTTTGATGGTAAAACCTGCTTTAGCGTATTTGGACATTATTAAATTATTGAACGACAATTTCAATATTCCGATTGCGGCTTATAATGTTTCAGGGGAATACGCAATGGTGAAGGCTGCTGCTCAAAATGGTTGGTTAGATGGAACGAGAACAATGGTTGAAAGTTTGACTTCTATCAAAAGAGCAGGAGCAAAAGTAATTTTAACGTATTTTGCGAAAGAATATGCGAGTTTGAAATAATTATTGGCTATTGATTATCAAGACTTTATAAACCCTTTCAATCTAACGAAAGGGTTTCAAACGAATGAAGCAATTTTTTAGACAAAACTTAAATTTATAATCTTTTATCCACTATTTTTATAGAAAAAATATAGTTTTTGGAATTAATATAAAATGACACAACAAAATGCAAGAAGGTACAGTTAAGTTTTTTAATGTTACAAAAGGATTTGGTTTCATTTCTCCCGCTAACGGCGGAGCAGACGTTTTTGTTCATATAAGTGGATTATATGACGAACTCAAAGAAGGGGATAGAGTAACTTTTGAAGTGCAAGATGGCAAAAAAGGCCCTAATGCCGTCAATGTTAAAGTTATCTAATTTTATAAAATCAATTATTTTAATACAATGCAAGAAGGAAAAGTTAAGTTTTTTAATTTGACAAAAGGATTTGGTTTCATTACGCCTTCCAATGGAGGACCCGAAATATTTGTCCATGTAAGTGGATTAATTGAACAAATCCAAGAAAATGACAAGGTCGGTTATGAAGTAGAAAATGGCAAGAAAGGGCTTAATGCTGTTCGGGTAAAACTGATTCCCTAAAAAAATACCTGACAAGCTTAAAAACCTGTCAGGTATTTTTTTTATTTATTACCCTCTTCTTTCTTCTGAAATTTAGGCTGATTTTGGATTTGTGTCTTCTCAGATTTTCTACCCATTTCATCCATCAATTTCATTCCTAAAAGTCCACTCAAAGCTCCATTTTGGTCATTTGAGCCACCTGTAATTAAAATGTCAGGCATGATTTTGATTTTCTCTTTACCAATACTTTCCGTGATTTTCAATTGAGTAAAGTTCTCCTCTCCCATCGCTGAAACGGCTAATTGATAGGCTTCGGCATCGGCTTTACCAATTGCTAAAATTTTCTCGGCTTCGGCAGCACCCGTTTTACTGATTTTTTCAGCTTCGGCATTAGCAATTAGTTTGATTCTTTCTGACTCTGCACTGGCTTGTAATTTTACTCTTTCTGCCTCTGCTCCTGCTTGTAATTTCAAACTTTGCGCTTCCCCTTGGGCTTTTTTCACAGAAGCGTCTGCCACACGTTCTGCAATAACAACACCTTGGTCGGCTTTTACAATATCTTTTTGAATTTCAGCAATTGCCGTTTCTTTCTCCAAAGCCTGACGAGTTTCTTGAGCCATTTTCTGAGTTTCATAAGTTACTTTTTGTTCTTCGGCAAGCTTACGGTCGGTCAAGGTTTTCATCAATGACTCTGGCGGAACAATGTCCCCAATCAAGGTATCAACCGCATTTACATTATATTGAGAAAGTACCTCTGAAATATATCTACGAGCTGTTTCTTGTCTTTCTTTACGTGAACCTAAAAACGAAATCACATCTGAATCTTGAGCTGAGTTTCTGAAATAGTTACCAATGGTTGGCTCAAGGACTTGACTCACTAAATTGTGCATATTTCCGAATCGAGCGATAACTTTGGGAGCTTCGTAATTTGGAATATGTATAATTTGAGAAACGTCCAAATTAAACGGGAAACCATCTTTTGAACGCACCGTAATTGTCGAAAGGTTTTTATCTAATTGGTGAGATTCAGACCTTGCACTCGCCCAGTTTAAAACCAAGTTTGTTGTTGGCACAACCTCAATACGTTGAATGTAGGTATTGATTGGATATTTCCCAGGCCCAAGCGGTTCAGCCCAAACACCTTTAAACCCTTTTGTAAAAATATTGCCGTGTTTAAATTCCGATCCACTCACATCAACGCCTTCTTCGCCCACATACGAGATGACCACACCAACATTACCAATCGGAATTTCAGTCATGTGGATTTCTTCGATTTTCACAAACCAAGGATTAATATTGTACGAACCCGCCAAAATCACTTGTTGCTGCAAACCTTTATTGCCCCCTTTATTCAGAAAAGCATCGGCATCTTGAAAATTATTATGTCCATCCACCGATTTACCCGAAATCTGACCCGCTTCAATCGACGCTCCATCCATCGTGGTGATAATTCCGACCATATTTTCGTGAATTTCTACCATATCCGTAACCTCAACTTCAAAGAGAAAAGTATTAATTCGATACGAACCCGCTGTAATTACTGCCGATTGTCGTCCTTTACGTCCTCCATTTTTCAAGAAAGCCTCTGTATCTTGAAAACCATCGCATTCCACTTTTCGTCCCAAGATAAAACCCGTTTCAGACTCCTTTCCGTCTCTGGCAAGCACAATTCCGATTTTACCCGTTGGAATAATAGTAAGTGGTTGTAGCGTAATGTCATACTGCCAAATCCAATACCAGAAATAAATCCCAGGAGCTAAAGGTTTAGCTTGAAAACCCGCTTCTCCTTCGATAGCAATAATTCGACCTTCGGGAAGCGATT
>JAAFIU010000374.1 GCA_013298805.1 Cytophagales bacterium
TTGGTCTAAAATTTGTAAATAATTATGAGTAAAAATAATTATATTATATGAGAAAGTATTTACCATTCATGTTAGCATCATTGATGTTATCATGTATTTCAGCAAAAGAAGAAAATTCACAATTCACTTACATTGATGAAGCACTTGAACAAACTCTCAGTTCATCTTTTCCCGATAAAGGAAAAGAATCATTAATTCTTCCAAATAGCACAGAGTTAGATAAAATTCCACAAGACCCAAAAAACCCATTAAGTAACGAAAAAGTGGAATTAGGTAAATTATTATTTCACGAAACCTCAATTGGAAGGGCAACTGTAAAACAGAGTGGAGCGTTTACCTACTCTTGTTCAAGCTGTCATCATAGTGAAGCTGGTTTTCAATCTTGTTTACCGCAAGGAATCGGCGAAGGAGGAATTGGATATGGCATGAATGGTGAAAACAGAACGCTTAGTAGTACCTATCAAGATAGTGAAGTAGATGCACAGCCTATCCGAACGCCATCTATTCTAAATGTTGCTTATCATACCAATATATTATGGAATGGACAATTTGGCTCAAAAAACTTAAATCTAAACACGCAAGCCAATTGGACAAAAGGCACACCCAAAGAAAATAATTTTTTGGGGTTTGACGGCGTTGAAACACAGGCAATTGCTGCTCAGGACTTACACCGAATTCAGGTTAGTAAAATAGTTTTAGATGATATTCCTACTTATAAAGAAATGTTCAGAAAGGCATTTCCTTCTATGAATCTCAACGATAATTTTCAGTTGAAAGTCAATACGGCATTAGCCATTGCTGCTTATGAACGCACTTTATTAGCAACTGAAGCACCTTTTCAGAAGTGGTTGAGAGGAGATTTTTCTGCCATGACTGATGCTCAGAAAGAGGGTGCAATTTTGTTTTTTAGTAAGGCAGAATGCTATTATTGCCATAGTGGTCCATCGTTGGCTTCCATGAATTTTTACGCAGTGGGCATGAATGATTTAAAAAATGGTGATTATGGTGGCCACAAAGTTGTAGCCGTTACTGATAGCAAACCCGAACATAAAGGGCGTGGTGGCTTTACGGGTAAAGCGGAGGATATGTATAAATTTAAAGTGCCACAACTCTATAATTTAAAAGATTCACCATTTTATGGTCATGGTTCTTCCTTTACTCAGATTGAAGATGTTGTAGCGTATAAAATTAAGGGGGTAGCCCAAAATAAAAATGTGCCTGCTTCCCAAATTGCACCTCAATTTCATTCTCGAAATTTAACTAATGCTGAAATTCTTAAAATTACTGATTTCATCAAAAACGGACTTTATGATGCCAATTTAAAGAGATATACTCCGCAAAAATTGCCATCGGGGCTTGCCTTCCCAAATAATGATGCACAGTCAATAATTGATTTAGGGTTTTAAGTGCGTTTATTCCCAAGGTTCTCAATTATTTTAAAAGTCTTGGGAATCTCTTTAAAAATGTAAGCGAATCTGTACTTTCACTTCCGACCGATGCGATAGTGGAATTTCTTCCAACCCAGAACTAAAAATCCCGCCATCTAATAAATCCGTTCTTGCCCAACGTACCCACGCATCAACGTTACGAGAAATTTTGTATTGAGCCATTAAATAATGCCTAATTCCGTGCTGATAATAGGCTGGAAATGTAAAGGCGTACAAAACATCTTGCTCATAAAAATACTGTCGATTATCGTAATCATCGGTTTTGAAAAATGCCAATCGCCCTGATAATGAGAGTTTTCCAAAATCAGCATTGACATCTTGGGCGATAGCAAAACCCTGTGTAAATTCCTGACCTTTAAATTGATAGGTACTATACGATGCTCTGGTTTGAATATTCCAAATTTTAGAAATTTTGTAATCTAAATTGGCGATAAATACTCTCCGAGTTCTATCCCGAATAACGGTGATTTCACGAATTTTTTCTTTGCCTTTGTCGATGTATGTTTCCGTGATTTTAGTATTTTCTTCTTTATTTTCTTGTCTGAATTGGAAGAATATTTGTAGGTTTTTCTGAGGTTGATAGCTGATTCGTCCCAAATAATCAAAGCCAACCGTTGGTTGTTTATCCACCAAATACCGATACCAAGGAAATTGGAAATAATCAAAATACGCCGAAATAGACCACTTTCTATTCAAAGCGTGTTTTACTCCTGCATACAAACCCGTTTCATTGATATTGCGTGAATTTTCCGAAAAGCCATTGGCATAAAAACTATGGAAATTTTGGTCATATTTTCGGAATAAAATGGAAAAATCGGTTCGTTTTCCCAAACTTGCTAATACGCCCGAAACCGTCCCAATCCCACCACTGCTCGACCGTGCCATTTCTCCGAAGAAGTTGAAATTCTGATAGTTATAGCTGTAATGTAAACCAGTTAAAAGGTTTGAATTGCCCGAAAACTCATACAAATTATAATCTTTTTCTGCCTTTTGGATTGGTTTGTCGAAGTTAGTTTTCAGTACTGTGAAGCCAATTTGGAGTGTATTTTCTTTATTTCTGAAAGTAATGTCTGTTCCAACATTTTCCTCTAAAACACTTCCTTTATCCGCAATTTCTGAAGCGGTTCTGTGTAAACCAGTTGTTTGCAATGAAGAAGCATATTCCAAATTTGTGGCTTTGTCCTGTATAATATTTCCATCTCGATTTAGGTGAGAATAAAAACCCGTAATTTCAAATTTTCCTAATTGATACGTGGCAGCTACTCCTCTAAAAAAGTTATTTTCCAAAGCAGAAGTATATGGACGAATTCCTAAATGGTTTCGGCGAGTGGTCAAAACTGTTTCAGAACCTTTGCCAATATAAAATCCTGCGGATGAAATTAATCCTTGTCCCAATTGTAATTGATAGTCGCCCAAAGTAATATTTTTCCAACGCCCTTTATGTTGAAATTGTAGGTGAAACGACTTAAAATCAGTTAATTGGCTTTCTCCTTCGTCTTTTTCAAGGGTAAATCCCAAAGAAAAATCTTTGGACGAATACATTTTGTATCGGGCATACAGTTTCATGGGAGAGCCTTCATAGCGTACTTTACTCCGTGAATCGGGTTCAGTAAAGCCTTTTTTCGTTTCCAAAATTTGGGCATAACGCAAAAGTAAATACTGATTTGAACCCGAAAACCCATCTGTCAAAGTACCAAAGGAAAGCCCATCGGGTTTTACTGCCACAAAGGGAATGAGTTTGTAAATTATACCTAAATCAAAGTCAGGAATGGCTTGTAATTCGTAGATTGACAACAAGTTACCCGCTTTTTGACGATACGAAAAGAAGGAGTTAAGTTGTTTTTCGGAAAGAACATAAACCGAAGCCAATTGTTCCCGACTGACTTTGTTCAAATCAATAGGATTCAAATAATTTTGGTAGAGAGATTCGTATAAATCTTCATTAACTCCACCATCTGGATTGCCCACAATATCTTGGATGAAATTTCGGATATTGATTTCTTTGCGGGGATATTCTTGGGCAACTGACTTGAAAAAGCACAGTAATAGTGCTAATAGTAGATATTTTTTCATTAAGAACTAAAACTATGAGTGTAATAAAGTAGAAAAGCCCATTCTTTCAAATGGGCTTTTGATATTTCTAAAATTAAGGATTGTTATTGAAATTTCCAAAT
>JAAFIU010000192.1 GCA_013298805.1 Cytophagales bacterium
ATTATCTTTGCAATTACTTAACAACGTAACTGATAAAGAAAGTATCAAAAGTAGAAGAAAATTAGCAGGGTGGAATGACCAATATCTAATAAAGCTACTTTCTAATATTTAAATGCGTTTAACCTGTAACTTATTTCAAATATGGACAAATTGAATACTTTTCTCTAATTTCTTTATAAAACGTACCACTCACTAAATACTTTATTCAAACCTTTGATTAACAGCACTTTTATTCTATCATTGAGTAAAATATCCAACTTACCTAACCTCAAAATCGTGAAAAAAATCTTCCACATTCTCTTATTCATTTGCTTCTATACGCAAGGGTATGCTCAATATCCAAAATCGCTGGATTCGCTCAAAATTTTCTTAAAAACCCAAAAGCAAGATACTATTTACATTTTAGCGTTGAATGAATTTGCTTTTTTGACAATTCAAGAAGGGAAATTTGCCGAGGCCGAAAAGTCCATCAAGCAAATTGAAGATTTATCCACAAAATATGACTTCGGTACAGGTTTTTATAAAGCCTCAAACCTAAAAGGAGTCATAGAATACACCAAACAAAATCCACAGAAAGCGTTAGAATATTTCACGAAATGCAATGAAATCATCTTGAAGTATAAACTTCCTAAAAAGATTTTTCAGAATTCATTGAATAATATCAGCATCATTTACCAACAAATGGGCGACCGTGACAATGCTACAAAATATGCCATACAATTGATTAATTTTCAAGAAAAAAACAAACTTGAACCTCTCAAAACCAGTCCTTACGACCAAATTGGCGACAATTTAAAGTTTTACGGAAAATATGAGGAAGCTCTTAAATATTACCAAAAATCATTAGCGATTGAGACAAAATACAAAGACATTGTAAACATGGCGATTGGGGAAAACCGTGTAGCCGAGATTTATGAATTAATGAACAAGCCAAAGGAAACTTTGGCATCGTACCAAAAAGCACTTATTTATGCAGAACAAGCTAATTATAAACTTTTACAAGCAGAGGTTTTGATAAATTTAGGGAGACAATATCGTATCCGAAAAATTTATAAAAAAGCCGAAGAATATCTCAAAAAAAGCGAGCGATTTTGCCGTGAATTGGAATCTGTAAAATCACTAAATGATGTTTTGCAAGGGTTGGGAACATTATATTTTGAGCAAAAAAAGTACCCTTTAGCAGAAAAGTATTTTGTAGAAGCCTTGCAAGCCGTGAAGGAAATTAAAGACCCTGATTTTATCCAAAAAGCCAATCAAGATTTAGCTGATTTATACGAGCAAACTCAAGATTATAAAAAAGCATTTCACTATAAAGTTGCAGCAGATATTGCCAAAGATTCGCTATTTAAAATGGAAACTGCCCAAAATACTGAAGATTTATTACGGAAATACGAAACCACCCAAAAGGAACAACAAATTGCGTTATTGAACGAAAAGAATGAAAAAGCATCTCTGCAAAATAAGAGTTTAATGGCGGGTGGATTATTGCTTTTCTTACTCACGGGCGTTTCTGCGGTGTTTTTTATCAACCGAAATAAATTGAAAAGATTAGAAGAATCGCAAAAATTACGCAACCGAATTGCGGCTGACTTACACGATGAAATTGGAAGTACGCTCAGTAGCATTTTGCTGATTAGTGGTATGGCAAAGAAGTCAGATAATGCTGAAAAAAACAGTAAAATGTTCACTAAAATCCACGCTGATTCGCAACACGTGATGGAATCGGTGGATGAAATTATTTGGTCGGTCAATCCCGTCAATGATTCTTTGCAAGGAATTATGCTTCGCCTACGTGAGTACGCTCAACCTTTGGCAGAATCTAAAAATATCACCTTCGATTTTAAAGCCGATGAAGCTATTGAAAAGTTAGTTTTACCAATGGAAGTCAGAAGGAACTTGTATCTAATTGTAAAAGAAGCTATCAATAATTTGATAAAATATTCGGAAGCAAGTATGGCAAGTGTACATTTTTCACAAGATAAAAAACTAATAATTGTCACGGCAAAAGATAATGGAAAAGGATTTGATACAGAGATGGTTACCTCAAGAAATGGCTTAAAAAATATGCAAGTTAGAGCAAAAGAGATTCAAGGAAATATCAGTATTGAATCTTCTGAGAATGGCTCTGAGATTCGTTTGAGTTTTGAGGTTTAATAACGCTTTCATGGCATAAACCCGTCATTTTTTCGTAAAATTGGAAACTCTACCTTTGTTTACCGATAAAATTAAATGAGATGATAAGAATTTCTATATACGAAGACAATCCGCAATTGAGCGAAACATTAGTTTGGATTATCGAGTCTTGCGAAGAACTGGAATTGGTAGGCACGCACGCCGATGCAACAAATGTGCTAAAAGACGTAGAAACCGAACAACCCCATGTGATTATGATGGATATTGAAATGCCATTCATAACGGGAATAGAAGCGGTAAGTTTACTTTCAAAAAATGTCAAAATAATGCCCAAAGTGCTAATGTTGACGGTTTTTGAAGATACAACTCGCATTTTTGATGCCATTAAAGCAGGGGCAGTTGGCTATTTAGTTAAGAAAACTTCGAGTGAAAAAATCATTGAAAGTATCAAAGAAGTTTATAATGGTGGCGGTGCGATGAGTCCATCAATTGCCTTGAAAGTTTTGAATTCCTTCCAAGAACCCAAAGCTAATCCTTACGATTTAACGGCGAGAGAAATTGAAGTTTTGCATCGTTTAGTGGAAGGCGATAGCTATAAATTAATTGCTTTTCATTATAATCTCAGCATTAATACCGTCGAAAAGCACATCATGCACATCTACCAAAAACTTCACGTAAATTCTAAAGGAGAAGCCATCACAAAGGCTATTCGGAATAAATTGGTATAGAACAGATTTCCAACTTGTCCTATCTAAATATGGCATATTTCCGTCATTGACAGCCCTCCTTATTATATCTAATTTTGACCAAATAAATCAGATATAATCTCATGAAAAACGCACTACTTTCTCTTCTTCTATTTTTCTGTATTTCAAACACTTATGCACAAATTGGTATTAAAGCAAACGGAACTGCTCCCATTGCTTCGGCACAGTTAGAAGTGCAAAGTACCACCAAAGCATTCTACCCTCCCCGCATGACGACAGCCCAGAAAAATGCCATTGTTAGTCCGCAAGTTGGTGCGATTGTTTACGATACCGATTTGATTGGATTATCGCTTTATAACGGTTCAGCTTGGGGAGCAGTTTCTGGCAGTTCTGTGCTTACTTTGCCCTATTCACAAACGGGTAACGATGCAGGTTCTAATGGCTTGTTTAAAATTACGGATAATGGCACAAACATAAACGGTAGAGCGGTTTCTGGCATATCAAATGTTGGGTTTGGGGTTATTGGCATTTCTACCTCGGGAGCAGGCGTTCAAGGTACTTCAACCTCATCTAATGGAGTTGCGGGGAGTTCTAATAATGGCATTGGGGTTCGTGGTTTTTCAGAAACGAATTTTGGTATCAGTGGCTCTTCCAATACTGGTGATGGAGGCGTTTTCTCTTCTACAAGTGGACGGGCATTGAGAACAATCGGTAGAATTAGTTTTTCAGGAACGGGTGTTGGCACATTGGGAACGGGTAAATTTTTAAAATCAATTAACAATGCGGGCGATGCAGAATGGAGTGATTTATTGCCATTATCGGTCAATCAGAGTTCGAGTTCAAACTTACTGAATATTATAAACACAGGAACAGGCTATACAATTTTTGCAGGAAAACAAGGAATTGGTGGTTCAGCCATTTTTGCGAGTAGCGAATCTTCCACAGGTCTTATTGCTACAACTTTCACAGGAACAGGAATTGAAGCAAATGCGTTTTCAACAGGAATTGCCGCCTATTTTGAGTCAAATGGTGGTCATGCTCTCATTGCAATAGGCGGAAATACAGGTATCGGTGTAAATGACCCCACCTATATTTTGGATGTAAAATCAAGAATGCGTTTGAGACATAGTACCGAAACATCGGGGCTTTGGCTGAATAATTCTTCCAATGTAGAAACGGGTTTTCTGGGTATGGTAAATGATACGCAGATGGGATTTTTTATCGGAGGTGGATGGCGTTTTGGGGTAACCAGTGCAGGCAATGCTACGCTTACGGGAACGCTTACACAATCGTCTGATCGAAGACTTAAAAAAGAAATAAACCCTTTAACACATTCGCTTTCAAGCATTTATAATATTAACGGGTATCATTACAAATGGATTGAAGCATCTCGAAGTCAAGATTTGCAGACGGGTTTAATCGCTCAAGAAATTCAAAAGATATTTCCAGAATTAGTACAAACTGATGAAAAAGGCTTTTTGTCTGTTAATTATATTGGCTTAATTCCACATTTGATTGAAGCGGTAAAAGAATTGAAAACAGTTAATGAAAAACTTGACGTTAAGAATCAATCCTTAGAAAATCGTTTAGAAAAAATTGAAAGTCAATTAATATCTGCCAAACAATAAAGTGTTGGTTAATGATTTCCCCATAATTGCTATTAAAAAACACAATTGTCAAGGTCAATCGCTAAGCAATTCAAATAACCCATACCAAAATGGATTTTGTAGTAGTTAATCAAAGACAAAAAACTCGTATTCCTACCCAAAACATTATTATGTTGGAAGGATGCAGTAATTATACGATTTTTCATCTTCAAAATGGCATGAAAAAAGTGTATGCCCATACCATTAGTTATTTCGAGGAACAACTAATCCATGAGCATTTTATCCGTATTCATAGAGGTTTTTTAGTTAATTCTTCGTGCATTGTGGGCTATGATAAAACGGAAAATAAATTACAGATGCAAAACAACCTTGAAGCCAGTATTTCAAGACGAAAAAAGAAACAATTAATCTCTCTATTTTTTTAATTTTAACCTTAAACAACAACCTTAAATTTACCAAAATCATGAAAAATACCTTCATTTTAATCCTAATACTAACACTATCAACTTTTTATAGTTGTAATAGCAAATCTAAAAACGAAGCAAAACAAGCAATCAGTCAAGATGATTACTATTTCATTTTCAGTATTGATGGCAAGGAAATAAAAATAAATCCCGACGATGTTTTAACGTCGTATAACGCCTCATTACCCAAGCCAACGTTTAAGATTATGGCAGGAAATTACGGTGAAATATCGCTTGTTCTCACTACAACTGCCGACATGGCAAAACCCTCATCGACGCCTTCTGGCTCTACTAATTACGATGAGCAAATCACGCAGGGTAGTGTTTCATTGCAGAATTATCCAGAAAAAAACTATGTATTCAATAGCTTTGATAAGGGTTCGGCTTCTACCTCAGTACCCGTTCCTAATGCTTTTGTCATCACAAAAACAGAAAGAGTTTCCGACGGAAGAATCATCACAGGAACATTTAACGTAAAAGTTTTTGGAGGAGATAATTCTAAAAATGACCCAAACATTAAAGACAGAATGGTTATTGGAAAATTTAGGTTGAAACATACTTTTTCGGATACGAAATTTTAAGGTATTGTAATTAAAACGGAAGTCGTCTTTTTGAAAGACGACTTCCGTAAATTTTCTCAAAATTACTCTTTACTCCCCTGCACTTTTCCGCTTTTCTTTTTCTCTAAACCAGGTTGATAGATTTCAAAATTCTCTTTTTTCTTGGCTTCTGCCACAATATTACGGACATCTTCTAATAACTTTTTAGCATCGAAAATCACTCCGTCTTTAATGGTGTATTTTACCCCTCCTACTCGGGTAACTTCATTTTTTTCGGTCAATTTAATCGCTCCGGTACCGTATAAATTCTTTAGATTTTTCAATGGATTTTCTTCCATAATTACCATATCAGCCAATTTACCAACTTCAATTGAGCCAATTTTATCCGCCATTCCCAAAGCCTCCGCTCCTTTCAAGGTTGCTGCACGGATAACTTCTAAAGGATGAAAACCTGCTTCACGCAATAATTCTAATTCTCGAACATAAGCAAAACCATACAATTGAAAGATAAAACCAGAATCAGAACCCGCCGTAACTCGTCCACCACGATTTTTATATTCGTTGATAAATGCCATCCATAAACGATAATTTTCTTTCCATTGCACCTCCTGTTCAGTTCCCCATTCTTGCCAATACGAACCGTGCGAAACACGAGAGGGCTGATAAAAACGCCACAATTGAGGAAGGGTATATTCTTCGTGCCATTCCGCCCGACGAGCCAACATTAATTCTCTGTTGGCTTCATAAATATTGAAAGTTGGGTCGATGGTAAAATCTAATTTCAACAACTCGTCCATCACTTCATTCCAACGTTTTGACCCTTGTTTGGCGGCTTGTTTCCAGAGTTTTCCAGCTTCTTCAAAACGATTTTGCTCATTGGAATAATTATAATCAGCAGGATAATCTTGAATAGTTTGACTATCAAAAAGTGCTTCTGGAAGCCCATACCAATGTTCCATTGAAGTGAGTCCTGCTCTTGCCGAGTTGAGAATATTCCAACGAGCAACATCCAATTGAGCGTGGTGAAATGCTGAACGTAACCCTAATTCTTTATTTCTACGCAAAGCTGCGTCGATGACTTCGGGTCTTGCTCCAAAAAATTTAATGCCATCAGCTCCTTTTTTAGCATTTTCATCTACCCAAGCTCTGGCTTGTTCTGCGGTGGTAATGGATTCTTTTGACTCCATCCCGAAGGCTGTGTACGCTAAAATTCGTGGAGCAGTGATTTCATTTTTTAACGATTTTGCTTTTTGGTCAAGCACCCAATCTAAGCCATTTCCTGCCGATGGGTCACGGATGGTAGTGATACCGTGTCCGAGCCATAGTTTATACACATATTCAGCGGGTGTTCCCTGCGACTTCCCTCCAATATGTCCGTGCATATCCACAAATCCTGGGAGCATATACATACCTGTACAATCCAATTCTTTATCGCTTGCGTTTAGTTTCGGACGATTGTTAGGGTCAATTGGCACTCCGGGATAACCAACAACTTTTATTTCGGTGATTTTATTTTTTTCAACCACAATATCGCAAGGACCTTGCATCGGCGAACCTGTGCCATTCACTAAATTAACCCCTCTAATAATCAAGCGATTAAATTGCCCTTCGCCCTCCGCACGTGGTGGAGCTTTCTCAACTTGCGAAATGACTGAATATGGGAGCAAACAAATGATAAAATAGAGAGATAAGAGTACAAGTTTTTTCATGTGAATTAAAAACGTTTGAATTGATGAGTATTTAGTGTGTAATTTACGGAATTTACCGAAATTGTGTAAATTGCTACTCCTTAATTTCATCAAAATTCTCATGGACAAATTTATCCGAAACAACTTTTTAGCGATTTGCATCACTTTGGCGGTCATTTTTGCCTTTGCCAAGAAAGCGACAATTTTTCAACAAAATGCTCCTAAAACCACTCAACCAGTCGTTCAAAATACTAATCAAGAAACGGATGCTACGTTCAATAATTATTGGAAAAAACAGGGAACAGAAACGTCTCAGTTTGTGCTAAAACAAGATTCTACAAAAATTGGAGAAATTACGCTTTCTTTTGTCTTACAAGATTTTGAGCAACACGAACCAAAAGAGCATATTCAAATGCTTTCAAGTACGTTTAGTCAAAAAAGTGTGAATTATAAAAATTCCGTGACGACTTCAACGCTCATGCCTTTGAATATTTTGCTTCGTCCTCATGCGTTGGAAGTTTCAAGTTCAGTTCAAGAACTCAATGGAACAGAATTTATGAAACTAAAATTTGCTCCAAAATCTTACGCTGTAACAATTGAAGGCAATTTAATCAAAAAAGAAGAAGAGCATTTAGCATTGAGTAAAACCCATAATGAAGATGAAATTTGGTCAAAAATCAGACAAAACCCAGCAACGTTACCGCAAGGAGAATTTGATATTATTCCAAGTTTGACTTATTGGAATTCACTTCACAAAATACCCGAAGTGCAGCCAGCAAAAGCGGAATTAAAAAATTATGACGGGAAAGAATTCACAGGTAAAAAACTAAAAACATATAGCCTAAATTATCCTGATTTAAAGAGAAGTTTATCTATCGTTTTTGAAGCAGATTCGCCTTTTCAAATTGTCGGTTGGCAGGAAGAGAATGAAGGGAAAGTGGTGATTGGGAGAAGTAAATAAGTTTTGCCACGAAGGCACAAAGACACTAATTTTTTATAGAAGAAAATAGTTTTTACCACGAAGGCACGACAACTCAAAGAAAAAACTTCGAGTCTTTGTGTCTTCGTGGCAAAAACTATATCTTAATTCCCATTATCCCATCTGGAGAATCATAAAATGTCATGTGACCTGTTTTCTTTGAAACCTCCGCCCATGTCAAATTCTCAAACGTCATTCCAACCACGCCGCAAGTTGGCATTGAACCAATTTCTTCGTGCGTAAGGTATTCCGCAAAATAACTTATACTTGGATTATGCCCCACAATCATCACTGAATCAACCTCTTCCGAAAGCCCATTCACAACATCTAAATAATGTTTCGGAGAACTTTCATAAAGGGCTGGCTCAACTCTAACTACCTTATTATCAATCCCTAATTGTTCGCAAAAAACCTGTGCAGTCATTTGTGTACGCTCGGCATTGGAAGTTACAATGAGGTCAATTCCTTGCATTTTTGAGGCAAGATGTTTACCCATTCTTGCGGCATCAATCATCCCGTTGGATACAAGCGGACGAACAAGGTCAGGGCTAACCGTTTGGGAAGCCTCTGCGTGGCGA
>JAAFIU010000030.1 GCA_013298805.1 Cytophagales bacterium
TTTAGTAAATTACTCATCAATTCAAGAACTAAACAACAAATGAAAAACCTTCGCAAAAACCTCCTACTTGGCACTTCGCTGATGATAGGAATCCACGTTTCTAACGCTCAAATGCAGTATCCTCAAACTAAAAAGATTGACCACATCGACGAATATCACGGTGTGAAAGTGGCTGACCCGTACCATTGGTTGGAAGATGACCGTTCTGCTGAAACCGCTGATTGGGTAAAGGCTGAAAACAAAGTTACTTTCGATTATTTGGATAAAATTCCGTACCGAAATATGCTGAAAGAGCGTATCGAAAAGGTGTTTAATTATCCAAAATATTCTGCTCCATCTCGTAAAAACGAATGGTTTTACTTCTCAAAAAATGATGGTTTACAAAATCAATCGGTATTGTATCGTCAGAAGGGTTTAGACGGAACGCCTGAAATTGTGCTTGACCCCAATAAACTTTCTCCCGATGGAACTACTCGTTTGGGGGCTTTTTCAGTTTCTAAGGATGGGAAATATGCCGTTTATTATCTCTCAAAAGGTGGTTCTGACTGGCAAGAAGGCTACATCATGGACTTAGCGACTAAGCAAAATCTCCCTGACCATTTGGAATGGATAAAAATATCGGGTGCGGCTTGGCAAGGGAATGGATTTTATTATAGCCGTTATCCAAAACCAGAAGGTAGTGCTTTAGCAGCAAAAAATGAGAACCACCAAGTGTTTTATCACAAAGTTGGGACGTCACAAGACCAAGATGAATTGGTGTACCAAAACAAAGAAAACCCGCAACGTTTTAATACCATGTCGGTTTCGGATGATGAGAAATTTGCCTACTTGAATATTAGCGACCGTGGAAAAGGGAAAGAAGGAAATGCTATTTATTTTAGAAAATTAGGACAGAAAGAATTTACGCCAATCGTAGCAGAAGTTGGTAATTTTCAATACAGTATTGTTGATAATGTGGGGGATAAATTCTTGATAGAAACCAATGAAAAAGCCCAAAACTCAAAAGTTGAATTATACGACCCTGCTGCCAAGTCTTGGAAAAATGTAATTCCAGAAAAGCCAGAACCATTGCAAGGTGTTGGTACAGCGGGTGGAAAAATGTTCGCTACGTATTTGAAAGACGTAACCACTCGTGTATATGTGTATGACCTCACGGGGAAATCAGAAAACGAAGTAAAATTGCCAGGATTAGGCACTGCGGGTGGTTTTGGTGGCGAAGCCGATGATAAATTTGTGTTCTACACATTTACGTCGTTTACTTTCCCGCCAACGATTTATCGCTACGATATTGCGACCAAACAAACATCAATTTTCCGTAAGCCAGAAGTTCAGTTTAATCCAGAGGCGTTTGAAACAAAGCAAATTTTCTATACTTCGAAAGACGGAACAAAAGTACCAATGTTTATTACGTACAAAAAAGGTTTACAATTGAACGGTAAAAACCCAACGCTTTTATATGCCTACGGTGGATTTAACATTAGCTCTCAACCTGGGTTTTCGGCTACCTTGATTCCGTTCTTAGAACAAGGTGGTGTTTATGCTTTGGCGAATATTAGAGGTGGTGCAGAATACGGTGAAAAATGGCACGAAGCAGGCATGAAATTGAAAAAACAAAACGTTTATGACGACTTCATTGCGGCAGGTGAATATTTGATTGCTCAAAAATACTGCACGAAAGATTTCTTGGCAATCAGAGGAGGCTCAAACGGTGGACTTTTAGTAGGTGCAGTTATCAATCAACGTCCAGATTTGTGTAAAGTTGCCATTCCGCAAGTGGGTGTAATGGATATGTTGCGTTACCATAAATTTACAATTGGTTGGAACTGGTCGCCAGAATACGGTAACTCAGATGATGCGACAGATTTTAAAAACTTGTACGGTTATTCGCCCCTTCATAACATCAAAGAAGGCGTGGAATATCCTGCCACAATGATTACAACTGCCGACCACGACGACCGTGTTGTGCCAGCCCATTCGTTCAAATACGCAGCAACTTTGCAAGAAAAAGCGGGAAAAAGCAAGAATCCGTTATTGATAAGAATTGACGTAAACTCTGGACACGGTTCGAGTAATACGAAGAAAAATATTGAATTAACTGCCGATATTTACGCCTTTATTTTTGCGAATATGGGGGTTGTGGTGAAGGGGATGTAGGTTAGAAAAATATCATAGTCTCACAAAAAATAATTTAAGATGAACTACAAAGAAAAATTAGAAGCTACAAAAGCAAGTTACCCTTTTGACAAATGGAGGGAATGGTTTTTCCCAGAAGATGAAGATGATGAGGGAATGGAACAATATACTCCAGAAAATTGTGATAAAGCACAAGCTGTTTTAGATAACTTAATAAATCAATTGGTTTTATTAGGAGAAAATGCAGATGAAGTAGATAAAGTGGAATTATTTAAAAATGCAATTATGCAATTAAATGATTTGAATGATTCAATCAGAGGGTTAATAGAAACAGGAGAACGAGAAGATTTATGTGAACTAATAGATTTAATAACAGTAGCAACAGGTTTAGAGCCAGAAGATTATGGTGATGGTGAAGGTATTGCAGATGAATGGAGGGAGTGGTAAGGTTTCGAAACTTTAAGGTTGAGCTTCTCCGAAGCTATATCAAATAATTCTTCTATTCTACAAAGGTTATATACTTCTCCGAAGTAAAGTCTTTTCTATTACTTCGGAGAAGTATAACCTTTGTAGTAGAAAGTAACGTAAAGTTTAAACAGCTTCGGAGAAGCTAAACCTTAATGGAGTACTAATTATACCATACAGATTAGCACACAGTTACAAATTAAAATGGATAAAATTATCGTACCTCCAATCAAAATTCAAGGAAAAAAAACACAGCTAATAGAATGGTTAAATACGTGTATTAATCTTGATGATGAACAACTTTATATTGAACCATTTATGGGTTCGGGGGTTGTGGGAATGAATATTGCTAAGAAAAAAGCTCTTTTTGCCGATAGTAATCCGCATATTATCAATTTCTATAACGAAGTAAAAAACGGAACGATTAATCCGCCAATTGTCAAAGATTTTTTGGAAAAAGAAGGGCGAAAATTATCTGAATTTGGCGTTGAGCATTTTAAATTTATTAGAGATAGATTTAACGCAGAAGGTAATCCAATAGACTTTTTATTTTTGAATCGTTCTTGTTTTAACGGAATGATTCGATTCAATAAAAGTTTTAAATTCAACGTTCCCTACGGACATAAACCAGAACGTTTTGCACAAGCCTATATCACTAAAATAACCAATCAAATCAAATATGTTCAAGGACTTATTGAAATGAATGATTGGGAATTTAAGTGCCAAGATTTCAGAAAAACCTTATCAGAAGCCAATTCAGACAGCTTTATTTGTTGTGACCCTCCATATATTGGCAGACACGTTGATTATTATGATAGCTGGACTGAAGAAGATGAATTTGACTTGAAAAAATACTTAGAAGCAACTAATTGTAGTTTTGGAATTTCCACTTGGCATAGTAATTCTTATCGTAAAAACGAATATTTACAAACACTCTGGGGAGATTATAATGTCGCCACTACACAACATTTTTATCATGTTGGAGCAAAAGAAAGTAATAGAAACGAAGTTTTGGAAGCATTAATAACCAATTGTGACGTTTCGGAAGAACTCTTTATTAAAAAAAGAAAACTTGAAAAAGAAATTTTACAATTGGAGTTATTCTAAAATAAGCAGTCGGTAAAGATTTAACTCCTTTACCGACTTAAATAATTTAATGCACCTCCACCTTCGTCCAAACAGCACCAGCTTCATTAGATTTTACAACGGTATCAATAAATACCATTCCTCTGATGCCCTCTGCAATGCCTGGGAAATCATGGATTTCTGGGTTGTAGCCACCCGTTAAAATTTCGCTTTCTCCTGCTAAACCACCTGCTGCATTTTCTTTGGCAACTTCGCCCCATCTTGCTCTTAAAGCATAAGAAAAATTGCGGTAGATACTCGCAAATGTTTCAATGTAGCCTTCTGGGTGTCCTGCTGGTTGGCGAGTATGTGCTTGAGCCTGCGGCGATAAATCACCTACGCCCGTGCGTATGATGCGTGAGCCTTTTTCTTGATTGGTCAAAATCAGTGTATTTGGGTCCATTTGCTTCCATTTCAAACCACCAAATTCTCCGTAAATTCTGATGTTTAAATCATTTTCTTCACCATTACAGATTTGCGAATTATGCAAAATTCCTTTCGCTCCGTTATCAAAACGTAAAAGCATATTGGCATCATCATCCAACTGACGACCTTCCACGAAAATGGTCAAATCGGCACATATTTCGGTGATTTTTAAACCTGTAATATATTCGGCTAAGTTCTCAGCGTGCGTACCAATATCGCCCACTCCACCTGCTGCACCACAACGAGCAGGGTCAGTTCTCCAGCCCGCTTGTTTTTGTCCCGTAGCTTCCAATAATTGTGACAACCAACCTTGCGGATATTCAACAATTACTTTACGAACCTTTCCGATAACGCCATTTTTAATCATCTGTTTTGCCTCTTTCACCATCGGATAGGCACAGTAATTATGCGTCAAACAGTAAATCAGACCAGATTTTTCGATAATATCTCTTAATTGGTAAACTTCTTCGGTATTGAGCGTTGCAGGTTTATCAGAAACTACGTGGAAACCATTTTCTAAAGCCATTTTAGCGGCCGTAAAATGTACGTGATTGGGCGTTACAATGGTCACAAAATCCATTCTTTCACCTTCTGGGAGTTCTTTTTCTTTCAAAATCATTTCTTCAAAAGAACCATAAACTCGGTTTTCGGGGAGATAAAGCGATTCTCCCGTTGCTTTTGATTTTTCAGGATTTGAGCTAAACGCTCCACAAACCAATTCTACTTCGCCGTCCAATGCCGCACCACGGCGGTGAACAGCTCCGATGAAAGCCTCTAAGCTTCCACCAATCATTCCCATTCTAATTTTACGTGCCATTTTTCTTAGCTATTTGCTTTCAGTGATGTTAAATTATTTGTTTTTTGACAGTTTCTGTGGTAGGTAAGTTCATATCACATATTCTTATTTTTTGAAGTGTATGCCACACGCATTTACCCATCTTTCTCTATAAAAACTATCAGAGAACCGTTTATTTTATGTTTTGAAGTAAATTTACAAGAATGTTTCGTATCTCAAAACCTGTCTTGCATTGATATTACTACAAAGCCTTGATAGCGGGGCTGAATACTGCAAACAGCGTGTTCTGAACTAAATTTTACTGCCTCCTTACGACTTAGGGCTTAAAGTTTAAGGTTTTAAGCAGTTCGATTATTGTCTTTTTAAATGATACCTCCGAAGTTGTCAGAAAATCATTATTAGTAAAAGGGTACTTAATTTTACATTCCTTGTAGTTATTCACAAAAAACGCTTCCTTTTGTCAGGGAAGCGTTTTTTGTGAATTAAATGAGATGGTTGATGGTCTTAGAAAATATATCTTAAACCAACCTGAGCTTGCCAGCGAGACACCAATCCATTGTCATTATAAAAAGTTGATTTCTGAGCTGTATCAAATGAATAAGTTGGTACACCACTTGCACTTGTTGAAACACCTAATGGTTGTACAAGACTTGTAATTGAAGCCACTTGACGTACTCCCCAATTTGAATTGATTAAATTACCAATGTTTAATACATTTAAACTAACTTGTATTTTATGTTTATTAGGTAAAATATAATCTTGCAAAACACTTAAATCCCAACTTGAATACCACGGGGTTGTTGTGGCGTATTTGTCAGCAATTTTCCCACGATTAGCACTCAAATATTCATCTTGGGCAATGTATGCTTTTAATCCTGCTTTTTGATTAGCAACTTGTGTTGCCACTGCTGTCGGGTCGAATGGATTTACGGAGAAATTCATTCCTTCAATTTGTGCATCCGTAGGGATATACATCAAATCATTTAAACCCGAACCATCATTGTTTATATCACCAGCGTAAGTATAAGAATAGCGTCCTCCTTTAGCGTATTGTGCAAACAATGAAATTGTTGTTCCCCATTTTCCTTCTCCGTAAGTGAATTTCTTGGAAGCACTTCCCACAAAACGATGTTGATTTCCAAATACTGAAGGTCCTAACAATGGTGTATTTGAATGAGCAGGATTAGCAGGATTACGGTCATAAGCATCACTTGAAATTTCAGCTTGGATTGAAGCGGCATCTTGTGCATCAAGGTAGTTATAACCTAAATTCACGTAAAACCCATTTGCCCACGTTTTTTGAGCCTGCAAAGTCATATTCCAAGAATAACCTAAATTAGTATTTGTAAAGACATAAGCATTGGTTGGTCCAAATTTATCAGCACGGTCACTTACATTATAAAAAGCACGAGTATCTGCACCAACTAATTTTCCCGTCGGAAGTTTTAAACCATAATTACGAACCATCATGGCATTTACGTCTTTTGTATAAATTACGTCAGCAGTTAATACCCAACCGTTCGATAATTTCTTGTCATAACCTAAATTTGTTCTCCAAACTTGTGGAAACTTGAAATTTGGGTCAGTTACACAATAAAAGAAAAAGTTAGGATTTGCCACTTGGTTTCCAATCCAAACAAAAGGAAAACGTCCCGTAAATAAGCCAGAACCACCTCTAATTTGTTCAGAACGGTCGCCTTTTACATCATAATTGAACCCAGCTCTTGGTGAAAATAGTGGTGTTGCTGATGGCAAAACGGTATGGTCAAAAGTGGTTGCTTTTCCTGCTTCATCATAATAAACTACACTTGGGTCATAGCAACAATTGCGAGCAATATTCTCTTCAATTTTTTGTTTTGTATTGAAGTACATCGGCTTATCCATTCTCAAACCAACGGTAACGGTCAATTTTGGCGTTACTTGTATTTCGTCTTGTGCAAAAAATGCTAACTGACCTACTTCGGTTTGTGCTAAAGCCCAAGTTCCTTTTGCGTTATTGTTTTTGTAAGTGTCAATAGCAGCTTGTACGTCTTTATCCAATCCTCCTGCTTTTACGGTATTCACAAAATCCTGAACTGATGGAAAATCTGGAGCAAAAACACCAGGGTATGCTCCTAAGTTGAATGAGTTATCAAAAGAAAACTTCTCGAACGAACCTCCCAATGTAATGGTATTTTTTCCTGCATAAATATTAAAGTTATCATTGATTTGTGTAACGTACTGGTCAAGGCGGTTATTAATTGAAAACGGCTCATGCCCTGCAATGATATAACGAACGCCATTTTTAGCAATATTTATACTCGGAAATGGCGTTGAAAATGGGTCACGGGCATCGTTAAATACAGAATATCCTGCTTGTAACTTATTAGAATATTTATTAGAGAAATTTGATTTTAGCTCAACCAAAACCGTACTCAATTTATTATTAATGGTGTAACCAGCATTAGCAAACTGAAGCGTTAAGAAGTCTGGACCTCTACGCCCGATGGCTGAAGGGTTTGCCGTTTTATCTTTTGACGCATCCAAGAAACTGTAAGTGGCTGATAATTTGTGAAC
Source organism: Cytophagales bacterium (assembly GCA_013298805.1). Classification (GTDB taxonomy): domain Bacteria; phylum Bacteroidota; class Bacteroidia; order Cytophagales; family Spirosomataceae; genus Arcicella. The sequence goes on from JAAFIU010000030.1 coordinate 7,502, forward strand.
GTCGCTGATGTTCCAGTCAAATTTCAAAATCCCTTTGGTATTGTTTTGTTTCAAAAGATAGTTATCATAAGCACCCGTCTGATAGCCATATTTGTCAAATAACGTTTTTGACACTAATTGTAAATCCGACTCCAAAACACGTGAAATATTTGTTCCCGAACGACTTGAATTTGCCGATAAGAAACTTGAGCCTAAATCTGAACGACGCTCAACTTCCATATTGGCAAAAAAGAATAATTTGTCCTTTATGATTGGTCCTCCAACACTGAAACCGTATTGTCCTTGTGACAAATCAGGTACGAAAATATCTGCACCCGCTACTGACTTACCAGTCATACTTTGGTTACGAAAATATCCAAAAGCAACTCCCGAAAACTTATTCGTACCAGATTTTGTAACTGCATTGACAGAAGCACCTGTAAAACCTGCCTGTGTAACATCGTAAGGGGCAATTGCTACTTGAATTTGGTCAATGGCATCTAAAGAAACAGGCTGGGCATCCGTTTGTCCGCCTGGTGTAGCAGCATCTAAACCGAAAGGGTTATTGAAAATAGCACCATCCAATGAGAAGTTATTGTACTGGCCATTACGTCCTCCAAACGAGTTGTTTTCACCAGCCATTGGAGTCAATCTGGTAAAATCACTTGCCGAACGAGAGATTGTAGGTAATGACCGCATCTGCTCACTCGAAATATTGGTAGCAGCTCCAGTTCGTTGATTATTCATGACTGCATCTGCTTTTACAACTACTTCTTTCAACTGAGACGCTTCGGAAAGTAATTTAAAATCTTGAATGAATTTTTGTCCAAGATTCAACGAAAAACCTTCAATTTTTGAAGTTTTATAGCCAACAAATGTTACCTGAATAGAATAAGGCCCGCCAACCCGCACGTTAGGTAAATTAAATCTTCCTGCTGGATTTGTTGCCGTTCCGTATCTTGTTCCAGATGGAAGGTGAACTACTAAAATACTTGCCCCTGGGAGAGTTTCTCCTTTTTCATCAGTAACTGAACCACCAATTGAAGAGGTTGTTACTTGAGCATTTAATGAGATAATTAATGAAAGTGAAAACAAAAATGTCATCACATACCTGATAGTTATGGAGAATTGTTGCATGAAATGAGGGTTTAAGATGAATGATGAATAATCATTAGAAAAAGGCAGTATTGTAAAGATAAATAATCTATAAAAGCTTCTTCTTTAGTTTACAAACAAATTTAAAATAATGAAGCCAAACTTTAATATTAAATTTTTAATGTAAAGATAATTATGAAGTAATATTTAGTTTTTTGGGATTTCTGGCTGGTACTTTTATAAAAACGAAGAAAATTATTTGTCAAAATAGCACTCAGTATTTTATTAAAAAAACCTTAAAATAGGCTTGGATTATTGACTGTTTTTTTACCAATAACTCGTTTGAGAAATGTTGAAAACAATGAGATGAGAAGAAGTATCAATAGAACACAATCTGAAATTTTAGAAAAATACTGATAAAACGGTGCATGAAATATGAATATTTTTTTGTTTTTTTGATAGATTTTTCAAAGACGAAATTTCATAAAACCAAGAAATTAACTAATTTACTCAAATTCAAATCCCTAATTCACTATGTCTCAAATCATTAACCGTGACAAACTTTTCTTAGGAAGTTGTTTCGCCCTTATTACAACGGCGATGGCTTTCGGTATTCGTGCAGGTGTGCTTACACAACTTGGCGTAGAATTTAACCTTAATTCGCAAGAACTTGGTTATGTAAACCAAATGGCTTTTTTAGGCTTTCCAATTGCCATGATTATCGGAGGGCCACTTTATAATGCTCTTGGCCCTAAAAAAATTATTTGGGTAGCTTTTATTACTCACGTTTTAGGATTAGTAATGACCATTTTTGCGGGTGGTTTCTGGACACTCTTAATTTCTACTTTCTTCGTTGGATTTGGTAATGGAACGGTGGAAGCGGCTTGTAATCCAATGATTTCGGATATGTACGAAGGAAACGAAAAAACAAAAATGTTGAATCGTTTCCACATGTGGTTCCCTGGTGGAATTGTGATTGGTAGTCTTCTTTCTCAATTTATGACTTCTGCGGGTATGAACTGGCAAATGCAAATTGGTGCTATTTTGATTCCTGCGGTAATTTATGCGTTCTTGTTCTTCGGACAAGCATTCCCAGAAAGTCAAGACGAAGGTGCTGCTTCAACGGGGGATAACTTAAAAGCAATGATGTCACCTTTGTACATTTTCATGTTGGCGTGTATGGCTTTAACGGCTATTTCAGAATTTGGGCCAGAGCAATGGATTGGACCAGTTTTAGGAAAAGCAGGAGCAAGTCCAATGATTATCTTGGCTTTAGTAACAGGTTTGATGGCAGTAGGTCGTTATTTTGCAGGGCCAATTGTTCACAGCATTAACCCAACGGGCGTTTTATTAGGTTCGGCAATTTTGGCAACTATTGGCGTTGTGTTAATGAGTCAAGCAACGGGTGGAATGGTTTATGTTTCTGCCGTTATTTTTGCCATAGGCGTATGTTATTTCTGGCCAACTATGATTGGTTTTGTGGCTGAAAACTTACCACGTACAGGGGCATTTGGGATGTCAATTATTGGTGGTATGGGTATGTTCTCAACATCAATTTTCCAACCAGTAATCGGAAAATGGTTAGATGATGAGAAAGCTGCTGCTGCTGCTCAAGGACTAACGGGCGATGTAGCTGAATTAGCCGCTGGACAAGCAACATTGGATAATATGGCCGTTTTTCCTGCTATTTTAGTGGTTGCTTTCGCAGGTTTATTCTTCTATATGCGTAAAAATAAAACGGCTTCTCACGCATAATTTATTTATGCTATTGGGCTGAATTATTGAAACAAAGCCTTACAGATTTTTGTATAATCTGTAAGGCTTTTTATTTGTAAGATAGGTTTCTAACCTGTCATTTAAATAGATAAAATAAAACATCATTTTGAGATTGCAAATCATTAGTAATCAAGTTTATGGCAATCGTAATTGACTTAATATGTTCCTGAAAATCTCAAAACGCATCCTAATTGGTTATGGAATCCTTTTCATAATCTCGCAAATTCTCTCATCTTGTTTAACTTTTAAAGTAAAGCAGAAAGAGATTGATGAGAAATTTGCGGGATTCTCTCAAAAGCCAGTACAGCACCAAATTGAGGTGCAAGGAATTAGTATGAATTACGCTGAAATTGGCTCTGATTCATTGCCCGTTGCGTTTTTTGTGCATGGTTCACCAGGTTCTTGGGGAGCATTTATTGATTTTATGAAGGATACCACTTTATTGAAAAAAGTAAAAATGGTATCGGTGGATAGAGTAGGTTTTGGAGAATCTGATTTTGGCGATGCCGAAAAATCATTGGCTAATCAAGCGGAGTTATTGAAACCCATTGTGGCAAAATATAAGAAATTAGGCAAGAAAGTTATCCTCATCGGGCATTCTTTGGGAGGTCCCGTCATCGCAAGAATGGCGATGGATTATCCAGAATTGATTGACAATCTTATCATTGTGGCAGGTTCAATTGCTCCAGAACTTGAACCCAATGAAAAGTGGTTTAGAATTCCGATGGAAATTATCCCGATACGATTTTTAGTACCTGCTTCATTTAGGGCTTCCAATCATGAAATACTTTATTTGAAACCCGAATTAGAAAAGATGTTACCTTTGTGGAAGAATATCCGTCAGTCGGTCATTGTGATACAAGGTGGAAAGGATATGCTGGTGAGTCCCAAGAATGCGGATTTTGCCGAGAAAATGTTGGTAAATGCCAAAAGTTTAAAAGTTGTGCGAGTTGACACCATGAACCATTTTGTGCCGTGGTCGCATCCACAACTGATTAAAAAAGCAATCATTGAATCTTTGTGATTGGTTATTAGTGATTGGAAATTAGTTTTATGTCGAAGCTAATCCCCAATCCCCAATTTCCAATCCCCAATTACTAAAATATGAAAATAAGAGTAGGACAAGGGTACGACGTACATCGCCTCGAAGAAGGCAGAGATTTTTGGTTGGGTGGAATTATCGTTCCCCACACACACGGAGCAGTCGGTCATTCGGATGCGGATATTGTGTGTCACGTGATATGTGATGCCCTTTTGGGAGCTGCCAATATGCGAAATATCGGCTATCATTTTTCAGATAAAGACCCGCAATACAAAGGCGTAGATTCAAAAGTTTTAGTCAAAAAAGTGCTTGAAATGGTGCGTGGTGCAGGTTGGGAAGTGAATAATTTGGACGTAACCATCATTTTGCAAGAACCTAAATTGAATCCGCATATTCCAACCATGAAGGCTTGTTTGGCGGAGGTTATGAATATTCCTGAAGAAGATTTATCCATCAAAGCAACCACTTCCGAACACATCGGCTTTGTGGGGCGTGGCGAAGGCGTTGCAGCTCAATGCGTAGCGTTGATTATTAAGGAATAGATATATTCATTAAGCAAAGAATCAAAGCTTAGAATTGTGAGTTTTTACGACCTTTGCTTTATGAAAAAAATATTAGTCCCACATAATATTATTGCTTACGGATTACTTTTGGTAACATTAGCCGTTAATGTTTCGATGCCATTGTTCAGAGTTTATGCTGCCCAAGCAAACCTAAATAATGGTCAAACGGCCTTAGTATTAGCAGCTTATATTTCTGGGATGTTGCCTTGCTATATTTTTTTGGGAGGAATTTCTGATAAATTAGGTCGTAAGCCAGTATTGTTAATTAGTTTGTGTTTCGCTTTTTTATCAACTTTAGTGATTACTCTCAGCCCAACGGTTTGGGCTTTAATCATAGCCCGAATGTGTCAAGGAATTGCTCTTGCTTTAAGTATGGGAACTGGCACTGCATATTTAACGGAAGTTCTTAAAGATAAAATAGCCGATGCACCCACCAAAGCGGCAAATTTGGCTTCATTATCAACGGCACTTGGCTTTAGTGGCGGAGCATTATCCACTACTTTGTATTTATTCTACGAATTTACTTTAGTGCCTCCAACGTATTATTTATTGTTAATTATCACCGCAATAGGTATCCTTTTGGTGGCTTTTTTACCCAATCCAACGCCTATTGGTGGAAATATTATTCGCTTACCCTATTTCCCGAAAGGCTCGTTTCCTATCAATATGTCGATTGCTCTTTGTTGGGCGACAACTGGAACAGTCATTGCCATTGTACCTACCCAATTAGCTAAATTTGGGATGACTGCTTTTGCAGGTTTTTGCTTGGTTTTAATCAATTGGACGGGAGCATTTACACAGCCATTTATCCGAAAAATGAATCCGATAAAATCGGTAACAATTGGTTATTTTCTCATTCCAACAGGCTTTTTATTCGTTATTTTGGGCTGTCATTTTGAGCAAATTGTTATTATTTTATTCGGAACATTTATCGTGGGTTTAGCTGCTTATGGATATTCTTATGTGGGCGGATTGGCTCTAATTGCTAATTATGGCGGACAACAACGTGCCAGAGCCGTATCTGGTTATATGTTTTTTGGCTATTTAGGTTTTGGAATTCCTGCTATTTTCTTGGGTTATCTTTCTGATAATCTGGGCATTGTAAATGCCCTGATATTTTTTGAAATTGTTCTTATCGTTTTGACGGCTTGGTTGTTGAAAGGATTTAAAGGGTTGGGTAGCGGCGAATAGCATTCGCCAAAATAAACGGGCGAATACTATTCGCCACTACTGTGCTATTTCCCTAAACTTAACATACACGTGAATATCCAATACAACCCCATTTTTAATGGCTGATTTCTTCTGAATTCCTTCAAAATGATAGTCCGCTTTTTCTAAAACTCGCATAGAAGCTCTATTAAAATCAAAAATACCAGCCCAAATTCTTTCAATCTCAGGAAAATTATTGAAAGTATATTCCGTCATCTGTTTTACCGCTTCCGAAGCTATGCCTTTTCCCCAATAATTTTCACCGAGCCAATAACCTATTTCTGCTGAAATTCGGTAAACATCACCGCCAAGAACAACGCCAACAGCTCCAATTACTTCTCCATCAACATCAATGGCAAAGCAGGTGGTAGGTTTATCGGTTTGCTTGTTTGCATCAATCCACCACAAAGCATCATCATACGTATAAGGGTTTGGAAAAACATCTCTGACATTATTGAATATCTTGATATTATTGGCGTTTGCGACCAAAGCATCTTGGTCGCCATCTTGAAAATGGCGAAGGGTAAAAACTTGAGGGCTTATTTTTGAGGGCATCATTTGAATTTTATACCCGCAAATATCTTAAAAATACCTTATTTTTGGAATGATTGTTGAATAAATATAGAAAGCAACCCATACTTCAGTTTGAGTTACTTTAATGAACCAATATCAATTTATGTCGAAAAATAATAAACTTCCTAAAAAAAATACCGCTTCGCAACATGCTGTTAGTCAGTTAATTAATGCGGAACGAGTTTCTCCTAAAACTCCTTTTAGCTACGGAAAGTGGCTCGCCGTTGGAGCATTGATTGTTGCCCTTTTTGTGGCATTTTCGGGCGGATTTGATAATCAATTTGTTGATTGGGACGATAATGTGTATGTTGCCCAGGACTATCTCGTGACCGACCCCAAAGGTCATTTTGGAGAAGCATTCAAAAGTCATGTTGCCCTCAATTATCATCCGCTCACTATTGTGTCGATGATGATAAACGCTTCAATCTCAGGCACAGAAACAGCCAAATCTTTCATTGTTACCAATTTTATCATCCATTTATTAAATACATTGTTGGTATTTTGGTTGATAATGCTTTTGACTAAACGCCGTTTGATGGCATCGTTTTTTGTAGCTTTATTGTTTGCCATTCACCCAATGAGAGTCGAGTCGGTTACGTGGGTTTCGGAGCGAAAAGACGTTTTATACGGTTTCTTTTTCATTGCGGGTTGTATCTCGTATTTATATTATTTAGATGCTGAAAGAAAGAGTAAGTATTTGATAATCAGTTTAATATTGTTTGTACTGTCGTGTTTGTCAAAAGCCCAAGCTGTTGTTTTGCCGATTATTTTCTTCCTGTTTGATTACTGGCGTGACCGTAAAATTGATGCCAAAGTGATTATCGAAAAAATACCTTTTTTAGTGTTTTCATTACTTTTTGGTTTGATTGCAACCAATGTTCAAAGTGGAGGAGATTTTCACGGAATGATTCATATTATTGGCGAGCAACGTTCTGCTTTGAGTTTGAAAGTCTTCACAATGATGGATAGAATTATCTATGCTGGTTATGGATTTTTTATGTATTTCTATCATCTTTTTATGCCGATAAATCTCTGTACATTTTACCCTTATGAACCCGATGGAGTAAATAAATTTTATTCGGTAGGTATTGTCTTCTCTTTGATTATCATTGGATTAACTATTTTTTCTGCTCGGAAGTCCAAATTATTTCTTTTTGGTATTGGCTTTTTTGCGGTAACGGTGGCTTTGGTTTTACAGTTTATTTCGGTGGGTGCGGCTATCATGGCAGACCGTTACACATACATTCCGTATATCGGACTATTTTTTGTGTTGGCAATGCTTTTAGACCAATTGGCAGAAAAAAATCAAAGCCTAAAACAAGTAGTTTGGGTTGGTGCATTTGCCTTTGCGGGTTTTTGCTTATTCCAAACTCGTAAACAAGTAGAAACTTGGCAAAATACGGGGACATTATTCGGGCAAATTATTAAGATTTTCCCGAATGATTATCGGGCGTATTATACCTACGGAAAATATATTGGTGAGAAAGAAGGTAAGTTAGAAGAGTCTATCGTTGCCAATAAAAAAGCCATTGAATTAGGCTACAAAGAAGATGCAGGCCCTTGGGAAAACCTCGGAACGGCGTATGGCATGAAAGGCGATACACAAAAGGCATTAGAATATTTTTCGGAGGCTATCAAGCGTGGTCCAAGTACGGGCGAAACCTATATGAACCGTGGAATGGCGTATTTCAATCTCAATCAACCTGCTAAAGCTATACCCGATTTTGAGAAATCTTTGACCATGAAAAATGACAAAATTATCATGTCAAGAGGTTTATTGGCTACTTCTTATTTAGCTTTGGGTAATGCAACAAAAGCTTTGGAAAATTTCAATCAAGTAATTGACAAGGATGGAAGTCAAGACCCTGTGCATTTTTATAATCGTGGCTTAACAAAGCAAACGTTGGGTGATAGGGCAGGGGCAATTGCAGATTTTCAAAAGACTTTATCGCTACAACCCAATTATGAAGCTGCAAAAAAGAGTTTGGCGAGTTTGGGAGTATAGAGGTAGAGACGTTGCCTGCAACGTCTTGTAACTGAATTTAACAACGTCTTCTCAAGAAATTCTATGAATGATTTCTTGAGAAGACGTTGTTTTTTATGAAGACGTTGTTTCTTGGGAAGACATTGTTTTTTGAGAAGACGTTGCAGGCAACGCCTCTACTCTGTTTTTAAACTTTTTATTGGATTCGCTAAAGCAACTTTATAGGTTTGGAGCGATACAAAAACAATAATTATTAGCCCAAAAAGAAAACCAACGCTTGCGAAAATTTGCCAATCCATGTCAATTCTATACGCATAATTTTGTAACCATTGATTCATGCTCATTGCAACTAACGGAAACGAAATAAGGAGAGCGAGAGACATTAGCACGATAAATTCCTTCAAAAAAAGTAAAATAATACTTACACTCGAAGCTCCCAAAACCTTTCTGATTCCTAACTCTTTTGTACGTCGGGCAATAGTCATCGACACCATGCCTAAAATACCCAACAATACAATGATAATTGAGAGAATGGTTGCCAATAATGATGCCTTTTTGATCTGAATTTCAGACTGATATAGTTTTTGAAGACTGTCGTCCATAAAAGTGTATTCAAATACAGAATTGGGCATCAACTTTTTCCATTTTTGCTCGATTACGGACATTGATTCCGCCAAATTTTCTGCTTGAATTTTGAAAGAGATATACCTAAAAAGTGGGTTATCTTTGAGATTCAAGAAAAATAATGGGGATATACTTTTGTGCATCGAACCAACGTGGAAATCTTTAGTAACCCCCACAATTTTAAATGACTGTGCCACTGAGTGCATCCGAACAAGTTTGCCAACGGCATCTGATGGATTTTTAAAACCCAAAGCCTTCACACTCGACTCATTCAAAACGATATTTCCAGACTGAAACATTTGTTGTTTATCTTGGAAAAATACCCCCGCAACCATCGGAATTTGATACGTTTCGGCATATTTTTCGTCGGTTGCCATGGTCTGAATGTAAATCGCTTTGGTTGAGTCTTGTCCCATTCGGTAAAGAGCATTACTATTGCCAGGGCTTCCTTCGGGAATATCATACGAAATACTGGCTTGTTTTATGATAGGAATTTGCTCGAATTCGTGCCTAATTGTTTCCATTTTAGCAACACCCGCAGGCGACCAATCACGAGGAACTTTGGCAGTTACGATTGATTCTTTGTTGTATCCTAAATCTTTATTAAAGAAAAAATTGACTTGTTTTGAAATCATAACAGCCCCAACAAAAACAAAAAGTGCAATGGCAAATTGGGAAACAATTAAGAGTCGTCGGAAGAAAATATTTTCTTTAACCGATTTTAATTTTCCTTTTATCGAATCAATGGAAGGTAGATTAGCTAAAATAAATGCTGGGTAAATGCCTGATAATAAGCCAATTGTTAACGAAAGTGAAAGGCATAAAATGAAAAAGTAAGGCGAAACGTTTCTCAAGGAAGGAATCTCTTTATTCAAAATTTGCTCAAAATAGGGTTGCGAAACTTCAAATAAAATGAGCGAAACCAACAAGCTGAAGAGTGAAATCAAGATAGACTCGGCTAAAAATTGACGCATAATTTGCCCTTTCATACTGCCAAGCATTTTTCTGACACCAATTTCTTTTAGTCTGGTAAATGAATTTCCGATAGCAATATTTACAAAATTCACGGTTGCCATAAGTAAAATGAAAAGTGCCACGATGGTAAGGGTAAAAATGGTTTTGCGAACAATGCCATTATTGGCTTCCCGATACACGTCTTGGATAGGCGTAAGGTACGCTTGCAAGTTAGCACTAATGGTTTCGGGAGCGTTAGTTTTGATTAATTGAGCCATGGGTTTGGCCAAATCTTCGGGTTTTACGCCTTTTTTGAGTTCAATATAACCCGCATAATATGGATTTGCCCATGTAAAAGATTGTTGTCTTCCCCAAAAGTCATTACTTCCCACAAACGACATCAAGATTGGAAATTTAGGGTCAGCCAACAAATTAGTGATAGAATTTGACGGAATTTTATCTAAAACACCCGCAACCGTGAAATCCTTTTTTGTACCAGCGTTCGATTCTACTGATAAAGTTTTGCCAACAACGTCTAATTTTCCAAAGTATTTTATGGCTTGTTCAGACGTAATAACCATGGTGTATGGTTGGTTCAGAGCTGTTCGAGCATCGCCGTAAATCAGTGGAAAACCGTACATATTCAAAATGGTGGAGTCTCCAATTTGGATACTTTCTCTAAATACTTTTTCACCGTTGGCAATGGTAGAACTGATACCGTCAAAGCTGTAATAATTTTCAACTAAATCAGGAAAGTTTTCTTTGAGAGCTTTTGCCATCGGAGCAAGCGTCGTAATCTCCAAACCCATATCTGGCTTGCTCCACTTACTTTGAATATAATATTGATTTTCAGCGTTTTTCAAGTCTGCGTTTACCTGCAATTCGCCCCAAATATAGATGCTAATTAAGAGTGTAAAGGTAATTCCTACCGATAAACCGAGAATAGAAACGAAGGAATAAAACTTGCGTTTCATCAAGTTTCTCCAAGCAATTTTAAAGTAATTTTGAATCATATTTCCCCTGATTTTTAATGTATTATAAAGATAATTTATTGAATTGGCTCTTCAATTTGAGTTAACTTTTTTTAACATTTTGAGCAATAAAAAAAGTAGCTAATCCTTAGAGGATGAGCTACTTATATAGATTAGAGGTGCTAAATTGATGAAGTGAATAAATAGAGTTAGGTGTTTATAATAATTTACTCCGTCCGCAAACTTTTTACGGGGTTTGCTAAAGCAGACTTTAGGGCTTGATAGCTAATCGTTAGCAAGGTTATCATAATTAAAAGGATGGCTACTGAGCCAAACATCCACCCCGTGATTTCTATTCGAAAAGGATAATTTTCTAAGAATTTATTGGCTAACCACCACGCTACAGGAAATGCAAAGATGACAGAAATTAAGACTAATCTTAGAAAATCTTTCGTGAGCATCGCAATAATGGTAGTGGCACTTGCCCCTAAAACCTTGCGAATTCCGATTTCTTTGGTACGTTTTTCGGCTGATAATGTTGCCAATCCAAACAATCCAATGCACGAAATAAAGATGATTAATACCGCTGAAAAAGTGATTATTTGTTTCCATTTAGCCTCTTTTTCGTATTGTTTCAAATTGGCTTCGTCCTTAAATTCGTAAGAATATGGTTGGGTTGGGCGTAGTTGTTTAAATATCTTCTCAATGTATTTGAGCGTTGCAGGAATATTGGTTGTTTTTATCTTGATATTCAACATTCCAAATTGGCTTCTTTGCGGGTCAGTAGTAAATAGCTGAGGTCTTATGCCTTCGTACAAAGAAGTAAAATGATAATTCTTCACTACGCCCACCACTTGATATTTACGCTGATTAAAGAAGAAATCCACCGTTTGTCCAATTGGATTTTTCCAACCTGCCTCTTTTACAAATGCTTCATTGACCAACACTGATTGTGAAGAATCGGACGGGAATTCTTTGGAGAAATTACGCCCTTGTTTCATTGGAATTTTAAACGTCGGTAAAAAATCATGGTCAATCACATCAATCGAAAAATTTATTTCTTGTTTGATATTTACCCTCGCCATTGTTGACCAAAAACCGCCTTGTCGTGGAGCAACTTGCTGAATGTCAGGATTTTTTAATAGCTCATTTTTGAAGGTTTCAGTTTGGGTATTATCCATTCGTCCCGTTTCGAGCATGACGATGTTTTTATCATTGTACCCTAAATCCTGATTCGTTAAAAAATTAAATTGAGAATACAGGACAAGCGTAGCCATCATCATAAATGCCGCTAATGAAAACTGAAAAACGACTAATCCTTTTTGTAAATAATTTCTACTCGAAAACTTGAAACGTCCATAAAGCGTATCCACAGGACGCATACTTGAAAGTACCAAGGCGGGATAGAATCCTGCCAGAAATCCCGTTAAAATAAATAATAGAAAATAGGCTATAATTAATTTAAAATCAAAGAGATAAGCAATAGAAAGGGCTTTGTTTGCCAAAGAGTTGAATACTGGTAAGGCAAGTTCTACCAATACAATTGCCAATAAAAATGCAATAAAACTGAGAACAAAAGACTCGCCCATGAACTGCCAAATCAACTGTTTACGGTCGCCACCAACCACTTTTCTGATACCGATTTCTTTGCTTCTTTTTACCGAACGAGCCACCGTCAGATTAACAAAATTGATACAAGCAATTAATAATAAAAACACGGCAAGCCCCACCAAAACATACGAATACATCGGATTACTATCATCAACCAAGCCATTTTCAGCTTTAAATTCGGTAGAAAGGTGCATTGCCAACATGGGTTGCAAACCGTATTTAATCTTACTGTCATAATTCCATTCTTTTTTGGCTGCAATGATTTGCTCTTTGGCTTCTTTTTCATAAATACGAGCAAATTTTGCTTCAACCACTTGCGGATTTGCGTGCGGTTTCAGCGTAACAAAAGTATTCATATAGAAATTAATCCATTGATTATCCGTTTGCTTATCACGGTGTATAGGCATCAATAACTGCACTTTTATGGATGAATTTTGAGGTAATTTTTTAATAACCCCTGCCACCGTAAAAGGCTGAAAACCACCATCGTAATCAATTGAAATAGTTTTGCCAAGAGCTGAATGGTTTCCAAAATATTTATGGGCAACTTCATCCGTAATGACAATAGATTGCGGGTCTTTCAAAGCCGTTTTGGGAGAACCTTCCACGAAGTCGAAGGTGAAAACAGAGAAAAACGAGCTATCAACTTTGTGGGCTTCTTGGGTTAGAATATCCGTTCCTTTTTTGACATTAAAACGTTGACCTTGGAATCTGACAAAGTGTTCAATTTCAGGGATTTGTTGCTGAAAAGTAGGCCCAGGCATCATTCCCGTAATCCCAAATTTACTTACTTTTCCATCGGGCGAAGTTTCGGTAGAAGTAATCCGATAAATGTTTTCTACATTTTTATGAAAACGGTCGTAACTCACTTCGTCTTTGGTATAAAGTACAATCAACATACAACACGCCAAACCGATGCTCAGTCCTGCGATATTGATAAACGAAAACACCTTATTATGTTTAAGGTTTCGTAGGGCGATTTTTAGATAGTTTTTTAGCATTTTTAGGAGAATGTTTAAGGGTTTATGAGTTAGACAATTCTACTTTTTCCTTTAACTCTTTTCTTTTTTCTAATCTTTACTCCGTCCGTAAACTTTTTACTGGGTTCGCTAAGGCTGCTTTAATGGATTGAAAACCGATGGTTATCAACGCAACAACAATGGCTAATAAACCAGATAAAGCAAAAATCCACCATGATATTTCTACTCGGTACGCAAAACTTTCTAACCATTTTTGCATGAAATAATACGCAATCGGACTTGCTATGACGATGGCAACAAATACCAACTTGATAAAATCTTTCGATAATAATGTTGTGATACTACCCACACTTGCTCCCAAAACTTTTCTGATACCTATTTCTTTGGTTCTTGATTCTACCGTGAAAGTTGCCAAGCCAAAAAGCCCTAAACAAGCAATGAAAATCGCCCAAATGGATGCCGTTGTGAATAATGAAGCATATTGTCGTTCGCTGATGTATTGTTTATTGTAATTGTCATCGGCAAAAAAGTATTCAAATGGATTACCCGCAAAATAGCTTTTGTAGATTTTTTCGAGGGTCGCTACTTTTTCTTGCATCTTTTCGCCTGTGAGTCGGACAGAAAAATAGGCACTATTATTCTGAGGGTAAAAAATCATGGGTAATACATCCGTTTGCAGACTTTGGTGGTTGTAGTCCTTCACAACCCCGATTACCTCCAAATAACGTTCATCCCATTTTATTTTGGCATTCACTGCCTCCGCAGCCGAAGAAAATCCTAACGATTTGATGGCTCGTTCGTTAAGTAATATTTTACTATTATCATTCCATTCTACGGCACATTCTTGTGCAGTGAAACTCCTGCCCGCTTTTAATTTGATTCCGTAGGTTTGCAGATAGCGGTCGCCAATAATAATAACTGAATAGGTTTTATTTTCATCACCTGATTTTGATTTAACAGAAGTAAAACCTCCCGTGGCAAAATTGTAATATCTGCTTGGCACACTCCCCGAAATACAGTAATCCTGAACAAAATTTTGCTTAACTAAGTCGTTAATAAAAGCTTCTTTCCGACTTTTATAGGTGCTGTCTTTTCCTACTTGTGGCCCTTGAATAACCAAAAGTTGATTGATGTTCATCCCCAAATCTTGATTTTGCATAAATTGTAATTGTCTGTAAATCAAGATAGTGAATAAAATTAAAGCAATAGAAATACTGAATTGAGATATTACCAACGACTTCCGTAATAGAACACCCTTCGTATTTTTGGTTATTTTCCCTTTAAGTGTTTCGATGGGTTTGAAATTAGATAAAACATACGCCGTGTATGCTCCCGAAGCCAAAGAGCCTACTATCAATAAACCGATTCCGTACATCCAAACCGAAGAATTAGCAAGAATCATTAGTGAGAGGTTTTTCCCAATAATCTGATTAAATAAAGGTTGTAGTAAAGAAATCAAGGCAAATGCCAATACAAACGCTAATACATTTACCAATACGGATTCTCCTAAAAATTGCCCAATCAAATTTGTTTGACTTGCCCCAACTACCTTTCTTACACCTACTTCGTTGGCACGTTTCATAGCATTGGCGGTGCTGAGGTTGATGTAATTGAACCACGCAATGAGTAAAATCAAGAATGCAATTCCCATGAGCATATACACATACTTGATATTACCCGTATGTTGTAGGTTGTCCGAAAATGATGATGCTAAGTGTATTTCAGAAGCAGGCTGAATTCTAAAAATGGTAGCATCTTTTTCTCTTTGTAACTCACGACGGAGTTGCGTTATTTTCTTTTCAAATAGTTTATAATCAGTACCTTCGTTCAACAAAAAGAATGTGTTGATGTACTGAGAATCAATATTGTCAACATTTGCCCAACCGTTGTCATTCAAATTTGCGGGATTTTTAAGCGTTTCAAGGGAGAAAACCATATCCATTTGAATATCAGAATTTTCACCCATGTTGTCATAAATTCCTTCAATTTTGTAAATGTGTTTCCCAAACTGATTATTGAGTGTCAGCGTTTTGCCAATGGAGTTTTCGCCATTGAAATATTTTTTATTAGAGGCTTCTGAAATAAAAACTACATCGGGTTTGGCTAATGAGGTTGTCGAACCTTTTTGCAATGGAAAATTGAAAAATTGAAAGAAATTTCCTTCGGCATAGCCAATTTTTTGCTCACGGAACGAGAGATTATTCGCTTCGTTCAGCACTACGCCCTGAGCAATACCGTCTTCAAAACGGCAAAAATCTTTTATCTCTGGGAAACGCTCTTTTGCTCTGCTTGCCCAACCAGGTTCAACCTGCGGGTAGCTTTCTCCCTCTGCATTTTGGCAGAGCATTCGATACATATTGGGCAAATTGCTATGAAATGTATTCACGCTTTTTTCCAGACTTACGTATTCCAAAATGAGTAAAAAAGCGGTAATACCCATTGCTAAACCCGCAATATTCACAATGCCATAAACCTTATTCCGAACAAGATTTCTAAAGGCGATTTTTAGATAGTTTTGTAGCATTTTTGAGTTTAAAGTTTTTGAGTTAAGAGTTAGTGGTTTATGAGTTAGTGGTTTATGAGTTAGTTGTTTATGAGTTAGTGGTTTATGAGTTTTGACATTTTCTCATTCCTTTTTCCTTATAACCCTTCACCCTCGACCTTTTATTCCGTTCGTAAACTCTTCACAGGGTTTGCCAATGCTGCTCTTGATGATTGCCAACCTACCGTAATGACCGCAATCATTCCAGTCACAAAAATGGCTATTGAAAATACCCCTATACCAATACTGATTCGGTATTCAAAATCTTGCAACCAACCATTCAAAACCCACCAAGCGGCAGGGGCTGCAATGATGAAAGCAATTAAGATTAAGAATGAAAATTCTTTTCCGAATAACCATAAAATCTGTCCTAATGATGCTCCAAGGACTTTTCTTACTCCAATTTCTTTGGTTTTTTGAGCAACCATAAAACTCACCAAACCGTATAATCCAAGGCAACCAATCAGAATGGCAATCAAAGCAAAGGCTTGAATTAAACCCAATATTGCCGTTTCCATAAGATACATTTTCCCGATTTGTTCATCATAAAATTCGTATTCAAACACAAAATCAGGGAAGGTAGCACTCCAAATTTTATCTAACTTCTTGATGGTATTTTGGGCATCCGCCATGTTCATTTTTAGGGCAATGGTGTGGTACATTTCCGTTTGGGAGGTAATTGCCAACGCTGGAATTTTTTCGTGTAAAGTCATCACATGATAGTCTTGCACAACGCCCACGATGGTTAGTTTACGACCATTAAATTCCAAGATTTTATTCAATACTTTATCGTTAGACTTTTCGCCCAAACGTTTCACTAATTCTTCATTCACCAATGTTTCACGCATGGTGTCTATATGGGCAATGTTTCGTCCTGCCAGCAATTTTATTCCGTATAAACTCAGATAATCTTCATCAGCAAATTTTGTGTTCAAACTGAATTTTTCATCTGCCTGACGAGTATCATATTTTACGTTTGTAGTATTATGACTTTGAGACATTGGCGGAGTCCAGATATAAGTTACTTTTTCGATGGACGGAATATTATTGAATTGTGTTTTCAACGTCGCTAATTTAGTAGCATCTTGTTGAGGGATAGATATTTGTAAAATAGCATCATGTTTAAATCCCATCTCTGACTTGATGAAATAATTCATCTGAGAACTCACCACAATTGTTCCAATAACTAACATTTGGGTAATCACAAATTGGGTTACTACTAAAGCTTTTCTAATTGAAACTCCTCCTAAACTTTGAGTACTAATTTTGCCTTTCAGAGCTATTACGGGGTTAAATCCACTCAGTACAAAACCGGGATATGAGCCAGAAATAAAGATTACTAATAAAATAGTAAGGGTAAATATTGTCCAAAAACGAAGGTCAATTAATTCGGAGAAAATCATCTGATAACCAATTAACCCTTCCTGCCAATTGCTTAAAAATGGAAAGAGAATACTCGCTAAAGTATAAGATACAATTCCCGCTATAATAGTAATTATGGCAGTTTCGGCGATGAATTGCCAGAATAATTGCCCCCGTGAACTTCCCATTACCTTCCGCACACCCACTTCTTTAGAGCGTTTAAGGGCTTGGGCGGTTGCCAAGTTTATGAAATTGATACAGGCGGTAATCAATAAAAGTAAACCAATGACTCCCAAAGTTGTAATGATTCTTTTGGGAATTACACCGGTATAATTATCGTTGAAGTGAATGTCAGCAAGCGGTTGAATGTATAAAAGTCGAGATTTTCTTTCTTCTGGTTTTTCGTAATGCTTCGCCATGAAGTCAGGAGTCAGTTTTTGAACTTGTTCAACACTTGTATTAGATTTTAGTAAAGCATAACATTGAGTAGCACTATTTACTCCGCCCCAATGCGTTTTCATGCCTTTAGTCCATTCTGGATTATAGGTGTCACGAGTAAGGTAACTGGCTACGATTGTTCCTTTTATGTCGGTATTTGATGGAAAATCTTGGAGGATTCCTATGACTTTTACGTTCAATCGGGCATCAAAACGTAATGTTTTTCCGATTGGGTCGGTATCTCCAAAGTATTTTTTAGCCGTTTTTTCTGTAAGGAAGACAACATTCGGTTGCTTTAAATCTTGAACGTTACCTTTCAAAATCTTTAAATCAAGAATTGAGAATAAGTCGGGTTCAACGAAAAACACCCCTCCATTGTCTTCTTTAAATTTTTTGGTTGGTACATTATTTTCCATCAAAGCTACCGTTACAGAGCCTTCATTATACACCATCGAGACTTTTTCTAATGGTGCAATTTCAGTACGGACAGCATCACCCAAAGGAGCAGGTACACCAGGAGTGAAAAATTCACCTTCTGGCGTATTGAAATAAGAAACAATTCTAACAACACGCTCTGCTTTTGAATGATATTGGTCAAAGCTAAGGTGAAATTTTACCATCATAAAAATCAAGATGGCACAGGTCAAACCGAGCGTAAGCCCCAATACGTTGAGGGCTGTATATGCTTTGTAACGAAGCAATGTTCGGTAGGCGATTTTTAGATAATTTTGTAACATGGTCGTTGTTTTTTGTAGAGACGTTGCCAGCAACGTCTTCATCGTGAAAACATTTAGGTTAGAGGAAACAGGATTTTATAACTGAACAAGACGTTTCATGAAACGTCTCTACGATAAAACATTCTCCATAACTACCTGTCCGTCCAACATTCTGATGATTCTATGAGCGTAACGAGCATCGTGTTCTGAGTGCGTTACCATCACAACAGTTGTTCCGTTACTGTTCAAATCAGTCAATAATTCCATTACTTCATTACCATTTTTTGAGTCCAAATTACCCGTTGGTTCATCGGCAAGAATTAATTTTGGATTATTCACAACGGCACGAGCTACCGCACAACGTTGTTGCTGACCACCCGATAATTGTTGTGGAAAGTGGTTTCTGCGGTGCATAATTTGTACTTTTTCCAAGACAGATTCCACTCGTTTTTTGCGTTCGTCGGCATCAATTCCTAAATACAACAATGGTAACTCAACGTTTTCATAAACCGTTAGTTCATCAATCAAATTGAAAGATTGGAACACAAACCCGATATTACGTTTGCGGAGGTCAGCACGTTTACGTTCGTTGTAAGAAATCACTTCTTCGTTATTGAAAAGAAAACTTCCCGTATCGGCATCGTCCAAAAGACCAACGATGTTCAAAAGTGTGGATTTCCCACAACCAGAAGGACCCATGATGGCAACAAATTCGCCACTTTTTACTTCCACAGAAATTTTATTAAGTGCCATCGTTTCGATGTCTTCGGTACGATAGATTTTTTCTAAATTGGTTATTTTTAACATTGTATTTTTGGTTTTAATGA
>JAAFIU010000188.1 GCA_013298805.1 Cytophagales bacterium
GCATGAAAAATATGTCGCCCGAAGACCGTGAGCGTATGAAAGCTAAATGGGGAGAACATTGTAGTGAAAGATTTGGGAAAAAAGATATTCAAGAATAAGAATAAAAGTCCAGTTGAATCATAGAAAGATTAACTGGACTTTTTATGATAAAACCTCTGATATAAAGAAATACAACTAAATATATTATGATGCCAAAACTAAGATTTCATTTTTATCCGTTATTAAAAAAATAACACATATAGAATGAATCCGAAATCACGTCTCTGCTTCTTCATTAGTATTTTGAGCATCCTATTATTAAATTCATGCCATAAAAAATACTATCCCCCAAACACCAAAAATCTCACTTACGACCGTTTTATAGATGTTTCCTACATTGAAAATATCCATGTCGTTGAGTTTTTACAGTATCTCGAATCGGATACCAGTTCAAGAGAATTGTATCAAAGAATGCAATTAAAAACAGCTCAAAATACACAGGGCGATACGCTTCTTTCTTACCTATATGACTTCAATAACCGTTTTGTACCTACGCCAATTAGTATTGATTTTGCCCATGAATATTGTAAATGGCGAAGTGAAATGGTAACTTTTCATAAGAATTTTGGGACAAAAAGTATTCCCAAAAACATGAAAGATTTGGTTGAAATAAATAATACCGCTAAAATCAAAATTCAATATGCTATTCCTACAAAATTAGAATTACACATTGCCGACGAAACCAATATTCCTTTCAAAAGATATAGTAAACAATTGACAAAATTTAGGATTCTTAGCCAAGAAAGCACTGATTCTACTCAACTTTACCTCCTAAAATGCACAGCAGTTATGATGGCTAACGGCAAAATTTCAACATCTGTACGCTAAAATCAAATTCCATTTATTTCAATGAAAATTTTAAAATATACCCATCGTCATCTTTACCTTCGGAAGAAATAAATAAATCTCCTTCGGGAGAAAAACAAATGCCTTCGGGCTGAATAAACGTTTTTGGATTTAGAGAAATTAAGGCTTCTTTGTGTCCGTCTTCGGCTAAAACCAATAACTTTTTACCACTTGAAGCGATAATAAAAATTTGCCCCGTTTTTGGATGAACAGCAATACCCGAAGGCTTAAATTCTTTTCCGTTGGCTTCGTTAGTTACTTGCTCTTCGGGAATGCCAATATTTTTAAAAAGGACCTTTTTCTCAAAGTCGTAGGCATAAATCATCTTTTTATCGTCTTTGTCTTTTACCCTTTCTTTGGCTGCCAATAGTAAATGTTTCGTCTTGGGGTCGTAAGCAAGTCCCTCGTATTCAATCACATCGGGGTTTGTACAGTCAATTTCTCGCTCAAAAGGTAAGCCAATTTTGAAGCCTTTTACCTTTCCATTACTTTTCAGCACAAAGACCTCATCGTCCACCACTTCTACGCCTTCATAGTCGCCATCTTTTCCAAAAGGGATTTTGTCAACGATTTCTTCTTTCGATAAATCATAAATGAAAATTTTACCTTCTTCGTCATTTACACAAACCAATTGATTATTTTTAAAATACGAAAGCCCCGAAATTTCTTTGAGTTTTTTGGGTAAAATGTATTTCTCAGAAGGGTTTTCAAGGTCGTAAGGCAGGCTGATATTTTGGAATTTTTCCGTAGAATTTTCCTCTTGTTTTTGTTTTTTGGGCGTACAAGCATAGATTAGGAAAATCCCTAAAATGATAACAGAAACATAAATGAGTATGGATGAAAATTTCATGTTGATGGATTTTTGTTTGATTATGCGGTAAAAATAAGGAGGATTTCTTAGGATTCAGTGATAATTTTCAAGGAGTGAACGGAGAAGACGTTTTCAAAACCCAAGAAGCACAACGAATTGGCTATAATTTTTTATATTCGTTAATCGTAATTCAAAAATCGAATTTCCATCGTCATCAACCCTAAAAACAAATGAAAAAACTGTTATTCCTACTACTTTTTACCACTCAAATTTCTGCCCAAAAATTCACAAAAACTGAAATTACCCGTTTTCAACAACAAGCAAAACGGGTTGAAATTATTCGTGATACTTGGGGTATTCCACACATTTACGGGAAGTCAGATGCCGATGCGGTTTTTGGTTTATTATACGCTCAATGTGAAGATGATTTCAAGCGAGTAGAAATGAATTATATCGAAAAATTGGGCAGACTTTCTGAAATCAAAGGAGAAAAAGAGCTATACAATGATTTGCAAATCAGGCTTTTAATTGATTCTGTCGATGCTATTGCCGATTATAAAAAAGCTGAACCGTGGCTGAAAAAATTACTCAATGCCTATGCCGACGGAATCAATTTTTATCTCCACAAACACCCCGAAGTGAAACCCGCTTTGCTGACTCGTTTTCAGCCGTGGTATCCGCTTTTATGGACGGATGGTAGTATCGGAGCAATTTCAACGGCTGATATTTCTAATGATGAAATCAAGAAATTTTATTCGGGAAATCCTTTTGAGGGAATTGTGAAGAACAACAACCTCACCCCCAGCCCCTCTCCAAAAGAGAGGGGGGCATTCGTCCGAGCAACTCCCCTCTCTTTTGGAGAGGGGCCAGGGGCGACCAACGCTTCGGGAGAGGTTAGTTCCATACAACTTGGAGATTACCAACAAACAGGCTCAAATGGCTTTGCAATTGCTCCATCCAAAACGGCTTCGGGAAATGCTATTTTGTACATCAATCCGCACGTAACTTTCTATTTTCGTCCAGAAGTACAAGTGGTTAGCGAAGAAGGTTTGAATGCTTACGGAGCCGTTACTTGGGGACAAATGTTTGTTTATCAGGGATTTAATCAATATTGCGGTTGGATGCACACTTCGAGTAATGTGGACGTAGCGGATATGTATGCCGAAAAAATCGTGAAGAAAAATGATAAACTTTTTTACGAATACGACCAAAAACTACGCCCCGTAACGCAGAAAAACGTAACGCTCAAATACCTCGAAGATGGCAAATTAATCACGAAAAACTTTACGACCTATTACACACATCACGGGCCAGTGATGGCAAAAAGAGATGGAAAATGGATTAGTTTGCGGTCGTATAATCGCTCTATGACGAGTTTAGTTCAGTCGTGGAAACGCACTAAAGCCAAAGGTTTTGAAGATTACAAAAAAGTGATGGACTTGAAAGCAAATACCTCTAACAACACCGTTTTTGCGGATGCCAAAGGAAATATTGCGTATTGGCACGGCAATTATGTACCCGTGCGAGACACCAACTACAATTGGGGAAAAGTCGTTG
Source organism: Cytophagales bacterium (assembly GCA_013298805.1). Taxonomy (GTDB): domain Bacteria; phylum Bacteroidota; class Bacteroidia; order Cytophagales; family Spirosomataceae; genus Arcicella. The sequence continues at coordinate 3,254 of JAAFIU010000188.1, forward strand.
ACGGCACAACTTCTAAAACCGAATGGAAAGGTTTGCACACCGTTGATGAAACCGTACATAGTTATAATCCAGTAAATGGTTGGTTACAAAATTGTAATTCAACGCCCTATACTGTTGCGGGTGAAAATAGCCCAAAACGAGTTAATTTTCGCCCATACATGGCTCCCGATGGTGAAAATTTCAGAGGAATTAATGCCGTGAGAGTATTGAGTAGAGAGAAAGATTACACCATTGACAAAGTGATTGCGGCGGGTTATGATACCTATTTATCAGCCTTTGCCGTTTTGATTCCTGCCATTACAAAAGCGTTTGACTCCTTGCCACCAAGCGATACTCTACGTCAAGCCTTAGCCGAACCAATTGCTACGCTGAAAAACTGGAATTATTATGCTGAGGAAAATTCTGTGGCGACAACTTTAGCCATTGAAACGGCACAGAAATTAAGTCCACAAATTACCAAAATTTACGTAGAACAAGGCGAAACTGACCAAGTAGAAAGCACCAAACGTTTTGCTGCCAATGCTACCAAAGAAGATTTATTATTACCTCTTTTGAAAACCGTCAATGAGCTAAAAAGTAAATTTGGCAATTGGCAAAAACCTTGGGGAGAACTCAATCGTTTTCAAAGACTTACGGGAGAATTTCAAGAAAAATATGACGATAGCCAAGCGAGTTTACCCGTAGGTTTCGCATCCGCTTTGTGGGGTTCGCTACCATCTTACAATAGTCGTTATTATGGCACGCAAAAACGCTACGGATTGGGCGGTAACAGCTTTGTTTGTGCCGTAGAATTTGGCAAAAAAATCAAAGCAAAATCTTTATTGGCAGGTGGCAATAGTGGCAACAAAAACTCAAAACACTTCACCGACCAAGCCCTCATGTACACGCAAGGAAAGTTTAAGGATGTGCTATTTTATAAGGAAGATGTATTGAAAAATGTGGAGAGACGGTATTGGGTTGGAGAGTGATAAAATAAGAAAGCCGAACGTACCCCATCTGGTTCAAGCGTCCTCGCTTGAACCTCAAACTACTATCTTCCTCATGAGAAAACTATTTCGATTCAAGCAAAGACGCTTGAACCAGATGGAGTTTTCTCCAACAATGACAAAAAATAAAAAAGCCTAATCCGCATTTGATTATTTTACTCAAATGTAGATTAGGCTTTCTTTAAACTAAAACTACTAAAAACAATACCCTAAACTTAATCCTCCCCACATTTGAAAAGGCTCAGTGGCACTCGTCAATATCAAGGGTGTTATTCCAATTTTAAACATAAAACCTCCATCCAAAGGTTGTAAACGATAGCCTACTGTGGTGGTAAGGCCACCAATCCCAAAACCTGACTGATTAATTTCTTGTCCACCAACCTTACTGTTTGCTCCTGCCGATACTAATAAAGGACCAGCTCCCAATTCAAATCTGCCGTTTTTCCCATTTCCTGCTAAATAATTAATCATAACTGGAATAAAAGCTACACCTACACTCACATCCGTGGGTTGTCCACTGCTATTAACTCCCGACCCTTTACCAGAAATGTAACCAAGTCCTAATCTACCCGACCAATGATCCGCAAAACGGTTTTCGTAGTTAATTGAATACAAGAGAGCATTTCCACCTAATTCTACATAAACTGCATTTCTTCGATAGTCTTGAGCTTTAGAGATTTGAGTAATCATCAAAAATAGTAGAGGCAAAATCATTTTTTTCATAAGTAAAATCTATTGTTAATGTAAGTTATTTTAAATGAGCTTCAATCTAAGCCATAACTTAATTATACCCAAAATTTCACCTTATAAAATCAATAAGAAATTATTAAACGGCAATTTCCTCGATTATCCCCTAAAATACAATTAAAACACTTAATACAAAACCGCCTTATCCACCACCGCAGGTAAAGGCCCTTTGGTTACTAATTTCAAAGCCGCTAAATTTCCACCTGCGTTGGCACAAATTTCTACGGTTTTTCCTTCTGTCCAACCGGTTAAGAAACCCGCCCAAAAAGCGTCTCCTGCTCCTGTGGCATCAATTACTTCAATCGGTTTTACACCCAAATGAATTGTCTTGGTACCTTTTTCGTAAGAAATCGTTGAGCCATCTCCTCCCTTCGTGAAGCACACTAAATCAGCTCCCATTGCGTGAAAATCTTGAATTACTTGCTCTTCCGAAACCTTGTGTCCGTAAATTCTTTCTGCATCGTCTTCGCTCAATTTTACCAAAGCATTATGTGAACAATACGCTGAAATTGTCTCCCAAGCCTGTTTTCTATCAGGCCAAATTTGGGGTGCATAATTGGCATCTAAACTTACCCGACAACCCAAAGCATTCGCTCTTTTGGCTGCGTCAACAATAGCAGATTGAGCGGGGTCTTGACTCAAAGCAAAGCAAGTGGTATGAAAAATGGCTGATTCTGCCAATAAACTATCTGGAATATGATGCGACTGAATCATGCGGTCTGCCGTGCGGTAAGCGATAAAATCAGGCGTACCTTTCGTGCGAGACACAATGACAATACTCGTGGGTTGGGTTTCGTCGGTGGCTACATGGCTAATGTCGATACCCGTTTTGGCAACTTCATTTTTTAGGAAAATCCCTAAATTATCATTCCCAACGCAAGAAACGATGGCTGAACTCATGCCCAAACGAGCCATATTTGCCGCCATATTGGCTGGACTTCCTCCCTGAAAACGTTCAAAAGCAGCAGTATCCAAAATACTATTCTGAATTTCAGTCCCGATAACATCAACTAATAATTCCCCAACGGAGAGCAGTGCATATTTTTTCATGTATTAATATAAAAATGGTTTGTTTATCTCTGCAAATTAATGATTATTCTGTAAAATTGAGTAGATTTATTGAGTGTATTATCAAACTTCCGTTTCACTTAATCATCAACTCTATGAAAAATATTCAACAAATTATCTTAGCGTCATTATTATTCATTTCTACTTTGGCTTATGCTACGCCCAAGCCTAAAAAAGCCAACAGTTTTCCTCCCGACGAGGCAACTTTACGCAAAAAAGCCGATGCCTTAGCTCATAAATTTATCATTGTAGATGGTCACGTGGACTTACCGTATCGGCTTCATGGCAAAATGGAAGATGTTTCGGTACAAACACAAGGCGGTGATTTTGATTACGTTAGAGCAAAAAAAGGCGGACTTTCTGCTCCGTTCATGTCCATTTACGTACCCGCAGATTTGCAACGCAAAAAAGGTTTTTCAAAGGCTTTGGCGGATTCTTTAATTGACATGGTTGAAGGGCTGACCAAGCAACATCCCGATAAATTTGCTTTAGCCAAAAGTCCAGAAGATATTGAAAGGAATTTCAAAAAAGGTTTAATTTCTTTCCCGATGGGGATGGAAAATGGCTCGCCAGTTGAGAGTAATTTAGCCAATTTGAAGCACTTTTTTGACCGAGGTATTCGTTACATTACGCTTTGTCACGGGGAAGATAATTTCATTTGTGATACTTCTTACGACACCACCAATACTTGGCGTGGACTCAGCCCGATTGGTCGCCAAGTGGTTCGAGAAATGAATCGTCTGGGTATTATGCTCGACTGTTCGCATATTTCAGATGATACATTTGCCCAAGTTGTGGCTCTTTCCAAAGCTCCCGTTATTGCTTCTCATTCATCTTGTAGGTTTTTTACCCCAGGATTTATTCGTAACGCTCCTGATAATTTAATTAAGCAATTAGCTAAAAAAGGAGGCGTTGTAATGATAAATTATTCTTCCATGTTCTTGGATTCTACCTCTAACAAAGTCAACGAAACCAAGCGTTTGCATTTGAGAGCTTGGCAAAAAGAACACAATTTAGCCTCGAATTCGCCCGAAGCACGTGCGTATGAAAGCGAGTATCAAAAATTACACCCAACGCCTTTGACCAATGTTGAAAAAGTAGCCGACCACATTGACCATGTTAAGAAAATTGTAGGAATTGACTACGTTGGTTTAGGGTCAGACTTTGACGGTGTTGGCCCTACGCTTCCAGAAGGGTTGAAAGATTGTTCGCAATTGCCCAATTTGATTTACGTTTTATTGAAAAGAGGATATACAGAACCTGAAATTGAAAAAATTTGCTACAAAAATATCTTTAGAGTTTGGAAGAAAACGGAAGAAGTTGCCAAATCAATGTAGGATTCAAATCAGTAGTTTTTAGAATATTTCTACTTTTAAATAAAAAAGACAAATTAATGAACAACAGAAGACAATTCTTGAAAAGTACCGCAATTGCTTCATCGGCGGCATTTTTACCTTTAGAAATTTTGGCTAATCTCCGCAAACGTGTGGGAGCTAATGATAAAATCAACGTTGGACTTATCGGTTGTAAAGGTCAAGGTTGGAGCAACCTAACTAACTTTTTGAAAATCAGCGAAGTAAATTGTTTGGCAATTTGCGACATCGACGATTCTATCCTTAATAACCGCAAAGCAGACCTTGCCAAAGCAGGTATTGGCAATCCAATTATTTATAAGGATTACCGAAGAATGCTCGAAAATAAAGATATTGATTTTGTAATTGTTGCCACGCCCGACCATTGGCACTGCTTACAATTCACCGATGCTTTATCAGCGGGAAAAGATGTTTTCTGTGAAAAACCTGCGGCCAATTCAATTGGTGAAGCTCGTTTGATGGAAAAAGCCACGAAGGCCTCGGGCAGAGTGGTACAGGTGGCTCAATGGCAACGTTCCCAACAACATTTTCAAGATGCAGTTGCTTTCGTACAATCAGGGAAATTGGGCGATTTATTAACAACCAAAACGTGGATGTATCGTGGCAATTCTAATCCTCTTCCAGTCGTTCCAAACTCGGCTGTGCCTGCGGGAGTAGATTATAAAATGTGGCTTGGCCCTGCACCCATGCGTGAATTTAACCAAAATCGTTTCCATTATGAATTCCGTTGGTTTTGGGATTATGCAGGTGGATTAATGACCGATTGGGGCGTGCATTTAATTGATATTGTACTTTGGGCAACGGGTGTAAATACGCCAAAATCAGTCATGGCGACGGGAGCAAAAATTGCATTTCCAAATGATGCTCGTGAAACCCCCGATTATTTGAATGTGATTTATGACTACGGGAAGTTCACGATGTCGTGGGAGAATATCATGGGTATTACGGGTGGACTTTATGGCAGACAACACGGAATTGCTTTCATTTGTAAAAATGGAACGTTGGTGGTAAATCGTCAAGGTTGGGAAGTAATTCCAGAAAAAGTAAATGGTAAGGAATTAATGGAAGCCGTTCCTTTTACAAAACAGTCGGACATTGGTTTGGTAAAACACACCGAAAACTTTATCAGTGTTATGAAAAGCAGAGATTTGACAAAGTTGAATTGTCCGATTGAAGCAGCCGTAAAAGTTGCGGTCAATTCGCACATGGGAAATATGGCGTATCGGGTAGGGGAGAAGATTTATTACGATGAAACAACAGGGAAATTTACCAGTAAAAATGCCAATAAATTAATTATTCCAGATTATAAAAACGGATGGAAATTGCCATCATGAGGCTGTCTCAAAAGGGCAGTCTCTTTTCTTTTTACGGGTTATTTTGTAAATTAGATTTATGAAACAGCCAAATCATCGGGTAGTTTTTAAGCCCTATACTCCCAATCAGTTAAGTCTATTACC
>JAAFIU010000169.1 GCA_013298805.1 Cytophagales bacterium
TTCGGATGCAGGTTCTTATACTTATGGAGGAACAATAGGAACAACTCAGTGTCCCGTAAGTAATTGTTGTCCTGTTATCATTCGAGATGCTTGTTTGGGTTCAATCGGAGATTATGTATGGTTTGATAGTAACAACGATGGCTTACAGACAGTCGGTGAGCCAGCAGTTTCAGGGGTTAAAGTCTATTTATTGGATGGTATAACAGGCTTGAAATTAGATAGTACAGCAACGAATAATTTAGGGAAATACTTATTTGATAGTTTGGTAAGTGGCAGTTACAAAGTACGTTTTGTGTCACCCGTAGGCATGAATTTTACGATTCAAGGTACGACAGTTAGTTCAGGATTGGATAGTAATCCAAATGTTAGCACAGGTTTGACAGGCGTTATCGTGATTGATACAAGTTTTCCATCGGGAAGTGAATCGAGAGACAATCGTTCGTTGGATGCAGGTTTGATAGGATTACCACCTGTGTGTAAACCAGCGATTTGTGTACCTTACCAAGTGGTAAAGATTAGGAAATAGCATAGATATTATATTCTTTAAAACGCCCAAACCCTCTGTTCGCAAGAACTGAGGGTTTGGGCGTTTTAGGAGTTGGAAATAAAGCTAATTTAAAACTGTATTTCAACTTTAGTCGTCGTTAGAAACGACGACTAAAACACGTATTAAATCTTTAAAATGGGTATTCCATTAACTACTTATATTCTGAAAAACTTCAAAAAAAAGAGTATTCAAAGAAATGACAATTCTCTGAATACTCTCGCAAATAAGGGAAATCTTTTTCTTTTATATTTCACTAAAGAACTACTACTGAGTTTTCATCAGCTGAAACACCACTTGGTACATATTTATCAGCAGCTTCGTCATTAATCCAGTTATCGTTATCAACTAAATAACGGAAGGCAAATTCTCTGCCCTTTTCTAATTCTACTGAAGCCTTGAAAGTACCATCTTTTTGTTTTTTCAAAGCGGTTGGATTCCACTCGTTGAAATCTCCTAATAAACTTACTGATTTTGCACCGTTTACTGTATCTGCTGAAACTGCGAAAGTTACTTTACAAACTGGTTTGCTCTTTGAATACGTTTTGCTAATCGCCATAATTTATTGAGTTTTAAGATTAATATTTTAAGATTAAATAAATTCGTTATAATTGTATTATAGTGCAAATATTCAAAAAATATTTCCATAGTAACCTAATTATCAGGCAATTAATTTTTTAAAATATTAAAATATTTATATTTTTTAAATATAAAAGTAAAGAATATTTAGTTTGCCTGCCAATTTTTAGCTTTTAAAAGCTAAAATATCTATTGACTAATATTTTTACGAGTAATCATATTTTCTTTAAATATTTTTGTCAAAACCATTTTCAATATAATATTCAGATAGCGTTAATTTTAGAGGAAATCCATTAAATATAAATTGATAAAAATACTGCTATTATGTGAAAGGTTACAAAATAAGTTTTGGTATAGATAACGTAAAAATTATTTTATGGCAATCATTTTTTAAGCATAAATGTTACCTTTGTTAATGTCTCTATTGTTTCCTACAACATATACCCATGAAAAAAATACTCTTGTTAATACTTACTTGCTCTTACTTTTCAGTCTTTTCTCAACAAAAATATCTAACGGTTTATACAGAAAATCCTGATATTCACCATAAAATTTACATGGGGTCTTCATTTCCATTACGAGTTCATGCTGGATATGAATTTCAATACAGAAGATTGCAAATTGGCGTTTTTGCTGGATTTACCCCCAAAAAATATCAAAATTTTGTCCTTGAATTCTTAAAAAGTATTCAAAATTCATATCAGGATGAATTAAGTTATATAAAGATTATGGCGAGTCCAAAATTTCAGTATGGAGGTGAACTGAAATTTGATATTGGCAGAAATATTTCAATTGGTGGAACTGCTCAGACTTTTAATGGTACAATTACTGATACGCCTAAACGAATGGTCGAAGGTATTTTGCCAGAAGAAGCTGTAAATATTAGTTTACTGGCTAACTATTCAGCGGAAGCAAAAAATGCTTATGAAACAAAACAAATAGAAGCATTGATAAATAGTATTATGGCGGGACCAACAATTGAAAAAACATTTTGGTTGAATGCCAACGAGACGATTTTTGTTAAAGCTAAAATAGCCTATTGGTTTTTGGTAAAACGTCAATATGATTTGACTCCTCAAGATTTTAGCTCGCTTGAGCAATTGGGAATTGATACTTTTAAACCACGTTTCGTGAATAAATTAGAAAAAATTTCAACTCAATTACAAGCACCAAGCTTTGGTTTGGAATTGGGAATTGCGTTTTAAAGATGGAACGGATTAGAAAATCCGTTCACCTTTTATAAATCTCCTAATTGTGGACGAATTAAAATTTCTTCCAAAACTGTTGTACTTGGCAAACAATGAGCCGTCCAGACAATTTGGGCAATATCATCAGAAGCGATAAAACGTTCGGCTGGTAATTCTACGCCCGCCCACGAGTCCGTTAAAGTTGCCCCTGGCAAAATACTCGTAACTCGTACATGATGCGGTTTTAATTCCTCACGTAAAACCTTACTCATGCCCAATAAGGCAAATTTTGAAATACAGTACGAGCCTCCGTTTGTATAAGCCGTAATACTGGCGGTTGAACAAATGTTAAAAATATGTCCTTCTTTTTTGGTAATCATGTCACCAACTAATGCCCTTGTGAGGTAATAAGCACTGTACAAATTAGTCTCAATCATTGCTTCAAGTGTTCCTTCGGCTTCGTTATTAATTTCTCCAGGAAGGAAAAATCCTGTATTATTTACCAATATATCTACTTGCTTTACAGTTTGTTTGACGAAATCGGCAAAAGCTAAAACTTCAGCTTTTTGGGATAAATCAGCTTTGAAAAAATGTACATTTTCAGGGAAATCGTTATCTTTCGTTCTCGCACAAGTCAATATGGTAAAACCTTCCTTGGCAAATTTTTCCACAATGGCTCTACCAATACCTTTTGTGCCACCTGTTACAACTATCGTTTTGTTCATTATCTTTGCTTTTATTGAATTGTAAAGTTAAAGATAAAAAAGTAACGTAGCCCTTAGTCTATTTAAAATGAGAGTCTAATGGCTGTGTTACAGTATCAACTTCTAAAACTAAAAAGATGTCAAGATTAGGTAAATATTTAATTTTTTTGGGAAAACTCTTTACGAATAGAGAAAAGTTTAGGGTTTATTTTGCATTAGTATTTGATGAAGCCGTTCAGATTGGTATTGGCTCATTATTGATTGTCGCCATCGTTTCATTTTTCTTGGGAGCTGTTACGTGTGTGCAAACGGCGGCTAACTTAGATAATCCATTTGTTCCGCATTATATTATCAGTCTTATCGTAAGAGATTCTACCATTTTAGAATTTGCTCCAACTATTACAGGTATTGTTTTAGCAGGAAAAGTGGGCTCAAATATTGCGGGAGAATTGGGAACAATGCGAATTACCGAGCAAATTGATGCTTTGGAAGTAATGGGAATTAACTCAACTTCTTATTTGGTTTTGCCTAAAATTATCGCAGCTATTTTGGTATTTCCGATGTTGGTAACTTTAGCGGCTTTTCTTTCTATTTGGGGAGGATATTTGGCAGGTTGGATGACAGGAGCGATTTCTCCACAAGAATATATTCAAGGAATTCAGTTTGAATTTAAGGCTTTTAATGTGCCTTTTGCTTTGATTAAAGCCGTTGTTTTTGCCTTCTTGATTGTGTCAATTTCTGCCTATCAAGGATATTTTACCAGCGGAGGAGCGTTAGAAGTTGGTCGAGCAAGTACAGCAGCGGTAACAAACAGTTGTATTGCTGTTTTAATTGCTGATTATTTATTGGCTCAGTTGCTGATAACGACGTAATCAATGAGTGATTGGTGATTGAGTGAATTTAGAGAATAATATTCACTCAATCACTCATTCGCTAAATCATAGAGGTAAGAAAGACCGCCTCCATAGCCTCCTTCACATCGTGAACTCGCAAAATATTTGCACCTTTCATTAAAGCAACGGTATTCAAAACGGTTGAACCGTTTAGAGAATCACTCGGTGAAATATTCAATTTTCGCCAAATCATAGACTTTCTCGAAACACCCACCAAAATTGGGCAATCCAATAATCTAAAATCTTCTAAATGTTTCAATAAAACATAATTTTGGTCGGCAGTTTTAGCGAAACCAAAACCCAAATCAATGATAATATCTTTTTGTCCTAATTGTCGTAATTGGTAAACTTTCTTTTGTAAATCGTTCAAAACATCCGTTATCAAATCGTCATAATTGGTCATTTGGGTCATGGTTTCAATCGTTCCTCTCATGTGCATTAACACATAAGGAACGCCCAAACTGGCAACGGTTTCAAACATTTTATCGTCCAAAATTCCGCCTGAAACATCATTAACTATCACTGCACCCGCTTCTACGCATTTTTTGGCAACCGACGAACGAAAAGTATCAATCGAAATCAAGGCTTCGGGGAATTTTTGTATGATAGCCTCCACAACGGGCAGCACTCGGTTTAATTCCTCTTCCTCGCTCACAGGACTTGCCCCAGGGCGAGTAGAATGTCCACCAATATCCAAAAAAGTAGCACCTTCCGAAAGCATTTTTTCGGCTCTATCCAATACTTTCGACAAATCAGTAAAGCGATTCCCTTCGTAGAAAGAATCGGGCGTAATATTTAAAATCCCCATGATGCGGGGTTTTGAGAGGTCGAGGAGGTTTTGTTTTAGATTGATTAGCATTTTTTGATTTACAATAAATAAACAGATTCTAAAATAATAGTAAATATATACATACAAAGGAAAACTAAAAACACCTAAACGACTTGCTTCTAAGGACATTTTCGAGTAATTTTCATAAAAAATCAGCATTATGACAACATTAGAAATTAATATTCTTGATGACGAAAGTCTAATTTTGGATGTTCTGAGAGCATTTGAACAGAGACATTTACTGACTTTTACCAATAAAAATTCATATTCATTCTCTGGTAAAAAAATGGAAGAAATGGAATATGAAGATATGCTCAATGAAGCAAGAAAAACACCTGCTTACTCACTCGAACAAGCCAAAAAGTATTTGAATCTATGACCCGTGAATTAATTTTACGTGAAAGATTTTTAGATAGTTTATTAGAAATTGAAGCCTATCTGAGTCAGTATATTGGTTCGAAAAAAGCTCGAAAATTCCCCAGTGATGTTATTGGTTTTATCTCTGATATAATCGCTAATAATCCATTTGCTTTTATGAAATATGAGAGCCGTTTTCCTGAAAATGCAAATATAAGAAGAGCTGTTTTTAAAAATGATTATTGCATCGTTTACGAAGTAACAGATGAAAAAATCGACATTCTGAATATTTATCATACCAGTAGAGACCCAAACGAAGTATTACTTTAGCCGTCCTACTATCTCCTAATTTAATTCTTACAACAATTTATCAAATAACCTTATGGGACTTCTAAACGCAATAATGGGAAATTCTTCGGAAGTTTCGCCAGATAAAATTTTACACGAATTTGAGCCAATCTTGATTGAAGGCGAAGTTATCGTAAAGTCTTTCAAACTTATCCGTGATATGTTTGTGTTTACGAATAAACGCCTGATATTAGTTGATAAACAGGGAGTTACGGGGTCAAAAACTGACTTTATGACGATTCCTTATAAATCAATTAATTATTTCTCAAAACGCTCGGCAAGCTTGCTCGACCTTGATGCTGAAATCTTGATTTGGATAAAAGGTTCAGATAATCCAATTCAAAAAGACTTCCGTAAGGGTGAGAATATCAACGATGTTTATAAAACCTTGAGTAGCTTTGTATTGGCATAATTAGCTTTAACCGCTAAGATTCAAGGACGCAATTAAATTTTACACGGAGACATTATATTTCCCTTGCGTCATAGTGACCTTGCGGTAAATACGACGAAATCATGACAAAAACAGAAACAGAATACAGACAAATTATTTCGATTTGTAGAACATTATTCCAAAAGAAAAACAAGGATTATGGTACTTCTTGGCGGATTTTACGCTTGCCAAGTTTGACCGATCAAATATTTATTAAAGCTCAACGCATTCGTTCAATCCAAGAAAAAGGTGTTCAGAAAATTGAAGACGGTATTGAAGGTGAATTTATTGGTATTATTAACTATTGTGTAATTGCTTTAATTCAGAAAAAATTAGAAAACTCGGATAAAACGGAATTTTCGGAACAAGAATTGAGTGATTTGTACGATGAACAAGTAGAAGAAACGTTAAATCTGCAAAAAGATAAAAATCATGATTACGGTGAAGCGTGGCGTGATATGCGAATTAGTTCGATGACAGATTTAATCTTGATGAAGATTTTCAGAACGAAGCAAATCGAAGATAATCAAGGCGTTACTTTGGTTTCAGAAGGCGTGGAAGCGAATTATCAAGATATGATGAATTATGCGGTTTTTTGTATGATTAAGATGAAATTGTAAAACGATTTTTCAAAATCGTTGAAGTGTACCACAATTCCCCAGAATCGTACATTTACAAATAACGATTCTGGAGAATCATGATACAAACTTACGATTTTGGAGAATCGTAGTACATACTTGTTTAACTTTTCATTAACAGCACGTTCAATTTTTAAGCACTAATTTTAGTAAAATTTATAAAACTATCCCCTCCGATGCGGAATCATCGGGTTAAAAACATGAAATTTATTGCACATTTTTCCAGAATTTTCGTTGGAGTTATCTTTATTTTTTCGGGGCTGATTAAGCTCAATGACCCCGTTGGAACAGAAATCAAATTAGAAGAATACTTTGATGTATTTGCTACTGATTTTCCCGCTATGGCTGGTTTTTGGCACTTTTGGGTTCCTTACGCTTTGTACGTTTCTATCTTTTTATGTGCGTTGGAATTGGTTTTGGGTGTTTGTCTTTTGGTACAATATAAACTCAAATCTGCTTCTTGGATATTGTTAGCGACTGTTATTTTCTTCGGTTTCTTAACGTTTTATTCGGCATATTTTAATAAAGTTACTGACTGTGGATGTTTCGGTGAAACTATTAAATTAAAGCCTTGGACTTCCTTCTGGAAAGATATGGTTTTGATGTTTTTTATCTTGATTATTCTTTGGCAGCGTAATATTTTTGCGGACAAAAAAACAGGAATGTGGGTTGGGATGTCAATCATTTTCTGTCTTTTCTTGGGTGTTTATGCCGTGAAATTCCTTCCTCCTTATGATGGACTTCCTTACGCTGTTGGACAAGATATTCCTAAAAATATGAAGCCTTCTGAGCCGTTGAAGTTTAAATATATCTACGAAAAAGACGGTAAAACGTTGGAATTGAACGATATGCCAACCGATACAACCTATAAGTTTAAGGAAATGATAACCTTGAATGAAGAGGCGGCAAAAGCAAAAATTACCGATTATAACATTTGGAAAGACGGTGACTCAACGGATTATAAGGCGGAAAGTTTTGTGGGTAAAAAATTGATGATTGTCATTCCCGTTGTAGCAAAAGCCAGTACGGATGATATTGATAAAATTAAATCTTTAGCTAAAAGTTTAGAAGGTTCAGACATAAAAGTTTGGATTTTGAGTGGCTCGCCAGAGGAAGAAATTAACAATTTTCGTCACGAAAACCAGTTAGCCGTTCCTGCGTATAGTTCGGATACGAAAGTTTTGAAAACTATCGGCAGAGCAAACCCAACTATTTGGTTATTGCAAGATGGTATCGTAAAAGGCAAATGGGCACACACCGAAACACCTGATAAAGCGGAGGTGATTAGTAAGTTTTAGAGGTAATAGTAAGAACTATGATTTTTATAATTATTGAATTGCCATGATTAAAAGGTAATCCAATAATTATGAAAATTTTATAAATCATAGTTCAGATGATAGTATAGAGATAGGAGATAACCTATTATTTCAATCAAATGAAAAATATTTTCCTAATTGGAATGCCCTCATCGGGCAAAAGTACGCTGGGGCGACAACTTGCCAAACGCCTTAATTTTCAGTTTGTTGACATGGATGATTTAATTACTAATCAGGAATTATCATCCATTTTTGACATTTTCAAATTTAAAGGAGAAGATTATTTCCGTCAGGTAGAAAGCAAGATATTGAAAGGAATTGCTCCTAATCAAAAGTTAGTAATTGCTACGGGTGGTGGTGTTCCTTGTTTTTTTGACAACATGGATTACATAAAAGCTAACGGAACGAGTATCTTTTTGAATGTTCCTCCAGAAGACTTATTGAAGAGAATCCACAAAACGGATGTCAATAATCGCCCGTTGATTGATAAAAGAAAAGCTGATGATGAACTTTTAAAAGACTTAACTGCAAGGTACGAAAATCGCCTTCAATTTTACGAAAAAGCTGATTTACAAATAGATGGCAATATTGACGTTGACCAACTTTTGTGGCTTTTGGAAGAAATCGATAGTAAATAGAGGTAAATAGGAATTAGGTGTTAGTTCATATCAAAATTTTTTCTAAACCCTAATTCCTAACTCCTAAACCCTACAATCAAGCATATCTCTTTTTACGCAAAAAACTCTTCAGTAATCCCGCCAAAACCAATGCTACAATTGGAACAACAAGATTAATCGCTTGCCAATATTCACGGTCATCTTGTAAAGCAACTTTGTCTAAGGGACGAAGCGTAATTTCTTTATTTCGAGCCGTAATAACCCCATTATCGTCCAAAAGGTAATCAACAGCGTTCAACACAAAGTCTTTATTAGCAAAAGTATTTCCCGAATATTTATCAAAACCCAAAGGTAAAGGCGTATTTTGTTTGCGGTCAAAATCATTCACAGGAATATCTCCGTCTGAACACACAATAATTTTTGATGCTTTCCCACTTGGTTTAAATGTAGCCGAACGTGGGTCGTTTGGTAAAATTCTGTTCTTAAATAATGACTCAAAATTTCCTTCCAATAATAATCCCACCGTTTGTACACCTGCTTTGTATTGACTTGCATCAAGGGCTTTATTGGCAAAATTATAACTCATAATGGCGGGTGCTTTCAATAACTGGGTGTATTGAGAAGTCATCAACAAAGGCGTTTTGGTAATTCCATTTGCTCTAACGGTATCTAAAGAACCCACATATTTGGTGTAAACTGCGTCTAAATTCTTGACAATCGGTGATTTGCCAAAAGTGTTAATCAAAGGATAATATTGCCAAGGAACAAGCTGAATATTGGCTTTATTACCAAAATTGCCCACATCCAATGGAATAGCAGCACACATTTGAGCATCTTTAATGAGGTTTGGATTAAGTCGAACACCGTATTTGAACAACAAATCTTCTAAACCAACGCTTTGAACCTGAGCCACACTTCCTTCTCTTGCAACGGAGTCAACTTTTACGGCATCCATGAAGAAAAGTGCTTTTCCTCCATTGATGATAAATTGGTCAATTTTATATTTATCATCATCGTTAAATGGTTGGTCGGGCTTCATGACTAAAATGCCATCTAAACCATCAAGCGTAGGCGATTGGCGTAAATCGACTGGATATAATTCATAGTTTTTCTTCAAAGCACCAATCAAGTCTAACTGATTGACTGCAGGTAATTTTGAGTAATTTACGAAAATGCCAATCTTCTTTTTCTGGCTTGCCGTAAGTGTTTTTATTGCCGAAGCCAATTGATATTCAACACCTTCATACGACTGATTGAGGACTTCTTGTGGCGATGCCATTTTATTTCCTTTCAATAAAAGCGTAGCGATTTCTTTGTCTTGATAAGTAATTACTGCCCCTGGAACGACCAAACTTTGCGTTTTTTTGCCGTCCTCATTTGCCATAACATTGGTAGGAGGGATGCCTTTTTGGGCTAATTCTACAATTTTTTCATTACGAGTTTT
>JAAFIU010000109.1 GCA_013298805.1 Cytophagales bacterium
TCATTTTAATAAGGTTTATTTTGAAGAGATTGAAAAGTTATAAAAAATCCCTGCAAAACTTAAATTTGCAGGGATTTTTATAAATATCGTACAGAAAAATTACAATCTCACAATCTCCGCACCAATGGCATTCAAACGAGTATCAATATTTTGATAACCTCGGTCAATTTGCTCAATGTTTTCAATGATTGAAGTTCCTTTTGCACCCATAGCGGCAATTAACAAAGACACCCCCGCACGAATATCTGGCGATGTCATTCGGATTCCTCTCAATTGTTGCTCACGATTCAACCCAACAACGGTAGCACGGTGTGGGTCACAAAGAATAATCTGAGCACCCATTTCAATCAATTTATCCACGAAGAATAAACGACTTTCAAACATTTTTTGGTGAATTAATACCGTTCCTTTTGCTTGAATAGCCGTTACTAAAACGATACTCAATAAATCAGGTGTAAATCCAGGCCAAGGACTGTCAGAAACCGTAAGCATTGAACCATCAATGAAAGTTTCAAGTTCGTAACGGTCTTGTGCAGGCACAAAAATATCGTCTCCTCTAATTTCTAATTTAATTCCTAATTTTTGAAAAGTCTGTGGAATGATTCCCAAATCCTTCACAGAGCAATTTTTGATGGTAATTTCAGATTGAGTCATGGCCGCCATCCCGATGAATGAACCAATTTCAATCATATCTGGCAACATTGTATGTTCCGTTCCGAAAAGCTCAGCAACGCCTTCAATCGTCAATAAATTTGAACCAACTCCTGAGATTTTTGCTCCCATGCGGTTCAACATTTTACAAAGTTGTTGCAGATATGGCTCGCAAGCAGCATTGTAAATCGTTGTTGTTCCTTCTGCTAAAACGGCTGCCATCACGATGTTTGCCGTTCCTGTTACAGAGGCTTCATCCAACAACATATAAGTACCCTTCAAATGAGAAGCATCAACTTCATAAATTCCACCGTCTTCTTGCGAATAGTTGAATTTTGCTCCTAATTTCATGAAGCCCAGAAAGTGCGTATCTAAACGACGACGACCAATTTTATCTCCTCCTGGTGATGGGATTCTACCTTTTTTGAAACGTGCTAAAGTTGGTCCAAGTAACATAACCGAACCACGTAAAGCTGCGGCTTTTTTCTTGTAAGTCTCTGAATTTAAGTAATCTAAATTTACTTCTGAGGCATCAAATTTTACAGAAGATTCTGCCATACGGGTACAACGCACGCCCATATCACCCAAAAGGTCAATCAATTGATTTACGTCACGGATGTTTGGAATGTTGTGAATCGTTACGGGTTCTTTGGTTAAAACTACCGCACAGAGAATTTGAAGTGCTTCGTTTTTTGCTCCTTGAGGAATAATTTCCCCTTTCATTTGGCGACCGCCAGTTACTTTAAATGATGCCATTTAGTTCTTTATCTTTGTCAGTTATCAGGTTGGACTCTATAAATTGTCCGATTCGCTAAATAATACTTATCTACGATTACGGCTATTGTTGTTATTATTATTTCTATTGTCGTTTCTGCCGGCTCCGTTGTTGTTATTTCTGTTATCGCTTCTTCCTCCGTTGGTATTATTTCTATTGTCGTTTCTGCCTCCGTTGTTGTCGTTTCTGCCCCCAAAACTTTGACGACCATTGTTATTATTACGGTTATCGTTTCTGGTATCAGGTCGTCTTTCGTTGGTAGAATTTGTACGATTATTGGCATTTCGTAAATTACCCAATGACGAATTTCCAGAAATAGCTTGTACTATTTGAGATAATTTCCCTTCCGAAATTTCAAGAATATGTCCCCAAATTACTTCATCGTCAACTACTTCACGATTCCAATTTTGATAAAAAGTTTTCATCAAACGAGCGATATGAGCCACTAAAATACGCTTTTCATTATCGTCTTGTTCAGCAATTGCCCGAGAAATTAACAACTCAACGTTACGTCCGTAATAACGATATTTTAAGTAATGAGTATTGTAAGGAACTGTTTTAGGTAGTTTTCCAACCGCATCGGGAGCAGGAGGAGGGAATGGACTTTCTACATCCAATTTAAAGTTAGACATGATGTAAAGGTCATCCCAAAGTTTATTTGAATAATCCTGACTATCTCGCATATTTGGGTGAACCTGACGCATCAGTTCTACCAATAAATAAGCGTATTTTGTTCTTGTATTTTTGTCTTGAACCGTAAGAATGTGGTTCACTAATTTCTGGACGTTGGTTCCGTATTCTTTCATGAGAATGTATAGCTATGCAACAAATGTTGTAAAAGTCAATGATTTTTCACGAAGATACAAAAATGAGAGAGAATAGAGAATAGATTTTAGAGAATAGATGAGAGAATGTGGTTAAAATGATTCCATAAAATAACGCCAGCTACCGCCAAAGCTCCAAAAACAAATATCAAAACTGCCCCAGCGGCTACGTCTTTGGCTTTTTTTGCCAAAGGATGAAATTCTGGTGAAGCCAAATCTACCAAAGCTTCAATGGCGGTATTGACGGCTTCTAAGGCTAAAACTCCACCCATCGTCAAAATAATGGCAAGCCATTCGCCTTCAGAAAAACCAATCCAAAAGCCAGAAATTACGACAACGACTACTGCTAAAAGGTGAATTTTAGCGTTATTTTCAGATTTGAAAAGTGTAATAATCCCTTCCCAAGCAAAAGGAACACTTTTTAAGAATTTTTGAATATTAATCATTGTGTAACACGAACTTTCGAGTTCGATTTTTGAAATTTTACAAATTTACGAACTGGAAAGTTCGTGTTACAACTATTCCTCCTTCAAATGAATCAAACTATAAAACATCCAATACGCCAAACCGATAAAAATTGAAAACTCAAAGGTCATTAAAATTGCCGTTGGATTTTTAATGGAATGAAACATGAATTTCACTAAAATGAAAGGATGAACAAAGAAATCCCAAGAATTGAAACGTTCTACTCGACCCAAAAATATGCCAAACCCTGACAAGCAAATTGCTCCGAAGGTGAAGAATTTACTCCAATTAATTGAAAATACCTGCGTCCAAACCTTTTGAATCCAATAAAGCGACAATAAGCCACACGCCAAACTCACGAAAGCATACGTAAAAATCATGATTTGATAATGCCAATACGTATTTCCCGAAAGCGACTGTAAATGCACCAAATCGGTAATAATATACGGTGAATTTGGGAAAAATAGCAACCAAATCAAGCTCGTAGCAAGGACTTCCCACTTTTGTAAAGCATTGATTTTAACCTTGTTTTCCATCCAAATGACGATAAAAACAGGAATCCAAGCCAAAATTAAGTTCCAGTTGATGCCCCACAAAGCAAAATTATGAGTCAATACCGTTTTCAAAATAAACAGTCCAACGGCAGAAGCGGACATTAATCCGAGTGTAAAAATCAATCTAAAACGATTGATGGGGATATTGAAAATTTTCATTTTTTAGTAAAGTATGGACAGCTTGCCTTTGAAGAGACAAGACTGTCCTGTGTTCGAACTATTCTTCTTTATTATTGTAAGCACGATACCAATCTATATTTCGGGTCAAGTACATGACAACTGCCAAAATAATTAATAGTCCGATACTTCCAAGTAATAAAGAATAATCTTCCAACTGTAATAATGAATAGAAAAAACCGTAAAGTAGTGTAAGTATTCCATTGAATATCAATGTTATACGTAAGTTTTTGAAAATACTCAGCGTGTAAAAAGTAATTAAAGTTAGTATCGTTACACAACCAATTAAGTAAGCCATATTGAAAGATATATGCTCAGAAATTGCCAATAATAGGACGTAAAAAAGACAAATGGCAAAGCCTACCAAAAGATATTGAATTGGGTGTAAGCGTTTTTTGTTAAGAATTTCTACGAAGAAAAACGCAATAAAAGTGATGACAACAAACATCAAATTGTATTTGGTAGAACGAATTGTTTTTTGGTATTCATCAACTGGCAAAAGTAATTTTACCCCAAACGAACTTGGTAATTCTCCACTAACTTTTTGAGCGTTTCCATCTGGATACGAAGCGACTGCACGGTCTTGAGGAATATTTCCTTGATAATTTGAAGTTGTGCCAATAAAACTTCCAACGCCTTGTTGTGGATAATTTCTATTGAGGTGCAATTCATTCCAAACTGCTTTAAAGCCTTTTTCCGTAACTTGGCGGTCGTCAGGTAAAGATGCACCCACAAAACTTGGCGTTCCCCAAGACGATTCAATAGTTACTTTTGTGGTTTTGCCAAAGGGTAAAAAGTCAATTTCTTTACTGCCATTTAGGTTGATTTGAGCATCAAAATTGATTATTTCCGAAGATAGGTCAATCGGGCAACTTACACCAGAAGCAAATAAATCTTTCGACTCAATTCCTGAATTCATTTCTTTAGGTACTCCATTGATTTTCAGATTGATTGCTTCTTTAATTCCCTTCATGTCGGTTAAGCCAAAAGAGATAAATGCTTCTGGAAATAAGAATCTTTCTTTCGGAATTTTCAATAATTCAACATTGGGTTTTTTGAAAAAACCTTTTACATGGAGTTGAGCATTGTATAGCATTACCACATAAATTCCTCGGTATCTTTTTTCTGGAATCAATTTTCCAGTGATGTTAAGGTTTTCGGGTAAAAAGTGGGCATATTCTATCACAGTGGATTTTTTGCCTTTGTTATCTTCTTGAATTATCGTGTATGGAATGGTAATAACCGCTCCGCCAATGGTCTGATTACTTCCCCATTTAGACGTTATTTCCTCCACCGCATTATCACGAGTAGCTTGTCTTTCATGAATCAGACTTTCCAACATGGCGGAAGGAATCATCAATAATAAAATCAAGATTAAAATGGTAATAAGTTTGAGCATAACCGAGCTTTTTACCCAATTGTTAAAGCGTTCAAAAAGGGATGTTTTTTCTGTTGATTCCATGATTATATTGGGGTTGAATATTGAGAAAAATTATTTTAAATCATATTTGTATTGTACGGGAAATGAAGAGTATGGATATAAAAGTGGCTCAGTAATTTTTCTATTTTTATACACATACTCAATTGAAATAGGCTTCGCTGTTTGTATTTTAAATCTTTCAAAAAAAGTTTCATCAACATCTATTTCATCCCAGTATTCAGAATCATTGTCCCACTTGAGCGTTACATTTTTAATCACATCATTTCGCTTGTTTGTAAATTTCAATTCAGTAAGAGAATCAAAATAAATTGCTATAAAAAAGTATATTAAGGCAATCGGAATATTTATCAAAATCCATGTAATAGCATTTAAAATTGCCTTATAATTTTGATGCCAAATTGCCATTAAAAACAAGCTAATCAATATTGTAGCGTTCAGACAAAAGGCAATCGAAATGTAATAAATACCTATTTCAATATCGTCTCTATCTAATGTAATTGCAAAGTGAATTAAGATTATTGTTCCCAGAACTAATGAAATAATTGCGGTGTATTTTCCAAGTTTAATCATATAATTATTTTTATTTTTTCAAATTACTTTGAAATTCAAAGTTTAATTTTCTAAAAAAAGTCTTTATTGTACCACGATTTTCCAAAATCGTGAAATGTAAAGACTTTGTGTACCATGATTCTCCAGAATCGTGCTATTTTATGCTAATCAAATCACGATTCTGGAGAATCGTGGTACATTTAGATTCCTTTAATCAATGCCTCCAAAGCATTCAAATGCTCTTGAAAGGCTTGTTTTCCATCGGTTGTTGCTTGAAAAGAGGTATTTGGTCGTTTGCCAATGAAGGCTTTTCTGACTTGAATATATTTTTCTTTTTCTAATGCTGAAATGTGAGACGATAAATTGCCATCCGTTACATCAAGCATTTCTTTCAAATCGCCAAAATCAACCCAATAGTTCACCATGAGGATGGACATAATGCCCAACCGTACACGATTTTCGAAAGCTTTATTTATATCAGCGATTAAGTTTTTCATAATAAAATTTTAAAATTGAGTGATTTTGAGAAACGTGTTGTACTCAAATTACCGCTCATATTTCTTATACATCACAATTCCGTAGGCAATGTGCAATACGCCAAAACCCAAAGACCAAAATAGTAAACCGATTCGCCATTCGTTCATGAGTCCGCAAGCTAAACCCAAAACTACTTCAATATAGCCCAAATATTTAACATCGTCGTAGGTATATTTTGAGGCATTTATTAAGGCTAAACCGTAAAAAACTAAAGTCGCAGAGTCAATTAAATGGGGAGCTTGTTGTAATAAAATCAAGCAGAAAAAACCTCCTGCAATTAATGGAACGCCCATATTTACCAATAATCTTCTGGATGTATTATCCCAAAGTTTCAGTCCTTTCCGTTTGGCTTGACGTGCCGTAAAATAGAATGCAAATATAAGTGAAAACGTCAAAACCACGATTCCATCAATGACGATGAAACGTAAAAGAGGCGTGTTCTCTAATAAATTCAAATACTCGCCTTCATTGTCTTCCAAAATACGATTGTAGGCAATATATGCACCCACTAACGCAAACATTCCCGCAAATACGCCCGAAAGCCCACTAAGTGAAATAAATCGAGAAGAGCGTTCCATCATCGAACGAATTTCTGTAAGGTCTTGGAGATGTTGTTTCATTTTATTTCAAATTACTTTGTGATGCAAAGTAAATATAATGGTTTTTATTTTCCAAATAATTTCTAAATATTTTGTCGGAGAAAGTACAAGCAGAATCATATAAGCATTAGGTCAGAAATGAAAAAGAACTCGCCAATATTATCAATTATATCGCAAATAATCTTGTTAAAGCTGAATTAGTAAGTTTTTGGCAAGATTTTTCCTTTACATGTATCAAAGATATTTATCGAATAAATTTATCGTATTCAATTACAGACTGATTCTAAATTACTTAATACCGCCATGAAAAAATATTTTATACTATTTTTATTTTGTTTTCCTCTTATACTTCAAGGACAAACCTACACTTCCATTGCTCAAGCCCGCAAAGTGGCTGTTGGTAGGGCTGCTTATGTGGCAGGGCGAGTTACTTCTACCAATCAATTTGGCTTAATTGTCTATATTCAAGATGCTACGGGCGGTATTGCTGTGGTGAGTGGTAAATTGGCAGTTGCTGTTGGTATTGGTGATTCTGTAAGAGTGTCGGGATTGATTTCAACCTCTAATTCACAAATTCAATTGGGTACATCCAATACAATCGTTGATTTTACAAAAATAAATGTACCTGCCAAAGCGGTTGTTCCTAAAATAATAACCATTGATGAAGCTAAAAACTATGAGAGTCAGTTGGTTACCATTAAAGATGCTGAATTTGACGATAAGAAATTTGTGCTGCTACCTAATACAAATTATCAGGTAAAAGTTGGAACAAATTCAATAGATTTAAGAGCTGTTGCAACCACTAATATTATTGGAAGAACAAAACCACAAGGTAAAGTTGCGGTTACGGGTATCATGGGGCTTTTTAATACAAGCTATCAATTGCAACCCCGTTTTATTGAAGATTTGCCCACTACCGAAGTTTACAAAAAGCCACAAACGGGCTTAACGGCAGATAAATCGTTCAAATTAGCGACTTGGAATACCAATTGGTTGGGCAATACCGCCAATGGCCCAACGGGAGAATTACTTCAACAGAAAAATTTTCAGCAAGTTTTGGATTCCCTCAAAGCTGATGTTTTTGTTTTGGAAGAAGTTTCAAACGTAAATTTTTTTAAGGATTTTATTTCAAAATATACACACTATAAAGGTTTCTGCTCGTCGGCGGTTTCAGCGGGTGGCGTGGCAGATGATGCTCAACGAGTTTGTTTTATTTATAAAAAAGGGGTTGTAGATTCTGTTTCGGCTCGTCCGTTATTGACAAAAGCGACGACTTTGCCCAATTATCCCGAAAATAATCCAAATCGTTTTTGGGCTTCTGGACGACTGCCAT
The DNA here is from genome assembly GCA_013298805.1 of Cytophagales bacterium. Lineage (GTDB taxonomy): Bacteria > Bacteroidota > Bacteroidia > Cytophagales > Spirosomataceae > Arcicella. The sequence goes on from JAAFIU010000109.1 coordinate 7,906, forward strand.
TTTTGTTTGTGGCAGACGTAAATATCAATGGAGTCAAGAAACGTTTGCACATTGTGGGGGTTCATGCTCGTGCCAATTCGAGCGGAACAGCAGTAACAACAGATGCCAAAGAATTGCAATATCGTCAACGTAGATATGATGTGGAGGTTTTGAAAGATTCTTTAGACGCTCAATTTTCGACAGCTAATGTTATTTTAGTGGGCGACTACAATGATGATGTGGACGAAACCGTTTCGGAAATTAATTCTACTAAAGAATCGTCATACAAAAAGTTTATTGACGATACAAAAAACTATCAATCTATTTCTAAGTTATTGAGTGACAATGGAGTAAGAAGTTATTTGTCGCAAAATAATGTAATCGACCATATCACGGTTTCTGACGAATTAGTGAATAATTACGTTTCAAATTCCGTATCGCCCGAGTTAGCTTTTACATATATTGCCAATTATAGCAGCACCACTTCCGACCATCTACCAGTTTATGCGACCTTCAATTTTGAAAGAGATAGACTATTGGGCTTTGAGCCAAGCATAGATGATTTAGCCATAAAAGTATTTCCCAATCCAACAAAAGGAAATATTACTATTGAAGCCGAAGGGAATAATTTTGAATATACTTTAATGAATTTTTCGGGGAATAGTTTGGTAGAAAGTACAGGAAATTTAGAGAAAATGAATCGGTCAGTCAATGATAAATTATCAGTTCTACCGACTGGAATGTACTTATTGAAAATTCAGTCGGGGGAGAAAAATGGGGTTTTGAAGATTGTTAAGGAATAACTACTCACATTTTCTCCGAGTATCCGCAAGAGCAATGATTTTCCAGCCTTTATCGGTTTTATATAATTGAAAAGCGTCAACACCACAATGTTGGCGTTTTTCATTTACATACAATTCGTATGGTGTCCAAGCGGTTGCCATTTGGGCATCTATTCTGATTTCGTAGCTCAATACTCTTTCTTCAATTTTTAGCGAAGCAGGTAAACTTCCAATCTGCTTTACAAAACCATCAATTGAATTTTCTGTGGTTAATTCCAATACACCCGTTTTACGGTTTATTCCAATTGATTGCATTCTTGCTGAAGGATGAAAACACGCTCTAATCATGGTAGAATCATGTTTTTGCATTCCATCAAATAATTGGACTACAACCGCTTTTACGGCTTTTTCGTCTTCTGATTGAGCATTGACGAAATTAGAAACCAATAAAAGAGTGGAAAGTAAGATTAGGTTTTTCATATTGATAAATGCTTAATAATTAGACCACAGATTGTACAGATTGAATGGATTTCCACGGATTAAAATTAAGGAAATAGACCACAAATTATATTGATTAGGCAGATTTTCAGGATAAAATAAAATCTGTGCGAATCTGTCTAATCAGTATAATCTGTGGTCTAATCTAATATCAGAACTCAGCCGATTTTGGTGTTCTTGGGAAAGGAATCACGTCACGGATATTACCCATGCCCGTTACAAACATCACCAAACGCTCAAATCCGATACCGAAACCTGAGTGTGGAGCTGTTCCAAACTGACGAGTTTCTAAGTACCACCAAATCGTTTCTTCGTGAATACCAACGGCTTTTGAACGTTCTAATAATTTCTCATAATTATCTTCACGTTGAGAACCTCCGATAATTTCTCCGATGCCTGGGAAAAGTACGTCCATTGCTCTGACAGTTTTTCCATCATCGTCTAACTTCATATAAAACGCTTTAATGTCTTTCGGATAATTGGTCAAGATAACGGGCTTTTTGAAGTGCTTTTCTACCAAATAACGCTCGTGTTCCGACTGCAAATCAATGCCCCATGCAACTGGATATTGGAACTTGCCTTCTTTATGACGTTTTGAAGATAATAAAATCTGAATGGCTTCGGTATAAGTCAGTTTAACGTATTCATTATCAACGACAAACTTGAGTTTTTGAATCAAATCTAATTCCGAACGTTCATCTGCTTTTTTGGATTTTTCTTCGTCTTTCAAACGGTTTTCCAAGAAAGCTAAATCATCCGCACAGTTCTCTAAGGCATAGTTAATTACGTATTTTGTAAAGTCTTCTGCCAAAGCCATGTTGTCTTCCAATTCATAGAAAGCAACTTCTGGTTCAATCATCCAAAACTCCGCCAAGTGACGAGCCGTGTTTGAATTTTCAGCACGGAAAGTTGGCCCAAACGTATAAATTTTAGACAAAGCCATTGCTCCTAATTCACCTTCCAATTGTCCAGAAACAGTCAAATTAGTTTCTTTTCCGAAGAAATCTTCTTTGTAATTAATCGTTCCATCTTCGTTCAATGGCGGATTTTTAGGGTCAAGAGTTGACACTCTAAACATTTCGCCAGCACCTTCCGCATCCGACCCCGTAATGATTGGCGTATGCAAATAGAAGAACCCATTATCATTAAAATATTTATGAATGGCAAAAGCCAAAGAGTGACGAATACGAAGTATTGCAGAAAAAGTGTTTGTACGTGGACGCAAGTGGGCAATCTCACGTAAGAACTCCAAACTGTGTTTTTTAGGTTGGAGAGGATATTTTTCTGGGTCGGCCGTTCCATAAACGGTTACTGATTTTACCTCAACTTCCACCCGTTGCCCAGAGCCTTTCGATTCAATCAAAGTCCCAGTTACGGCTATACATGAGCCAGTAGTGATGAGTTTGAGGGTATCTTCGTCGATGATTCCTGGTTCTGCAACAGCTTGTATATTATGAATTACAGAGCCATCATTGATATTAATAAAAATTACATTCGGTTGTACCCGTTTGGTTCTTACCCAGCCTTTTACTGTTATTTCGCTACCAACGGCAGCCTCCGCTAAAATTTGTTTGATTTGCATTATTTAGAATATTTTATCTCCTCAAAATTACCAACAATTCTATCAATTACCGAATATCTGTAACTTTTTCCTTTTTGTTACGTCGAAACTTTTAAAATCAATTTGTTGCTTTTTATATTTTCAAAATGGACAAAAAAAGAAGGTCTAAGTAGTAAATAACTATTCTATTTTTTATTAATGATAGAATTATTGATGTTTTTTGTCAAATTTTGTGACTTTAAATATCTGTAAGTCAATATTTTAAATATTTTTTTAATTAAAATGCGCAAAAATATTGACATTGTGAATATTAATTCCATAAATTTGGCAAGATATTTGTTAATAGGATATTTGTTGTACCTTACTCAAATTCAATGCCCCCCTAAGTCATTTATCAATACCTTATTGCCCGAGAATTATGCAAAAGCTTTCCTTAAGTCAATCCATACAGCAAAGACTATCGCCACAACAGATTCAGTTTATCAAGTTGTTGCAGATACCGACCTTTGAACTTGCGGCTCGTATTGAAGAAGAACTCGAAATCAATCCTGCTCTTGAGGAAGGTATGGAGATGGAAAATGAAATTAAAGAGCGTGATGATTTTGATGACGACTTTGATGATTATGCTGATGACGATTTTGGAGATTATGCTGACCGTGATTTAGACATTGAATCTTATTTGCATGATGATTATAATGGTTACAAAATGCAAGGTGACGGTAATGGGGATGATGACGATAAAGAAATGCCTATTGCCATGATTTCAAGTTTGACCGACCATCTCATTTCACAATTGGGTTTCCTCCGTTTAGGAGAACAACAAGAAACTATTGGAAAACAATTGATAGGTTCTATTGAATCTGATGGGTATATACGCCGTCCATTACAAGCAGTTGTCAATGATTTAGCTTTTACACAAGGAATTTATACAACGGTTGAAGACGTAGAGGTCATTTTAAAACAAATACAGTTTTTTGACCCTCCTGGAATTGCCGCTCGTGATTTACAAGAATGCTTATTGTTGCAATTAGATAGAAAAGATTTAAGTAATATTATTATTCAATACGCTATCAAAATCATTGAAGATAATTTTGAAGAGTTTTCTAAAAAACATTACGACAAAATTCAAAAACGCTTAGGCATTGATGATTCTTATATGAAACAAGCCGTTCAAGCAATCACTAAATTAAACCCAAAACCTGGAGCCGCCGAAGAAGATGGAACAATTATACAGTACCTTTTGCCTGATTATTTATTAATGAATAACAACGGAAAATTAGAACTTTCCTTAAATTCAAAAAATGCTCCAGAATTAAGAGTAAGCCATTCTTTCCACGAAATGTTGGATACTTACGATAAATCTGATAAAAATAATCGTATTATCAAGGAGACTGTTACATTTATCAAGCAAAAATTGGATTCAGCAAAATGGTTTATAGATGCCATCAAACAACGTCAGAATACCTTATTGAGAACAATGAATGCCATTTTGGATTATCAGAAAGAATTTTTCTTGACGGGTGATGAAACAAAATTGAAACCAATGATTCTAAAAGATATTGCTACACAAATTGAAATGGATATTTCAACGGTTTCGAGGGTAGCAAGTAGTAAATCAGTACAAACAGAATTTGGATTGTATCCTTTAAAATACTTTTTCTCAGAAGGTATTGCTACGGATTCGGGAGAGGATGTTTCGAGCCGAGAAGTGAAAAATATCTTGAAAGAGTTAATTGATAATGAGCCAAAGAAAAATCCGCTTTCAGACGATAAATTAGAAAAATATTTGAATGAAAAAGGATATAATATAGCCCGAAGAACAGTGGCAAAATACCGTGAACAATTGAATATTCCTGTGGCACGCTTGCGAAAACAACTTTAGGTCAGAGAACAGTAAGCAGTTGTCAGTAAACATTATCAAAAAACCAGTATTTATTTTAGGATAGATACTGGTTTTTTTGTGTAATTTGCATTTAGTAGTATTCAGAAGTGATAGAAACAGTTTTGTAGTTTATGCTTAGCTGATGGTAGTCTTCTTATGTCTGATTGTTTACTGCTAACTGTTTACTGCTAACTGATTACTATACACTGATTTGAATACCCGTTTTGCTCAAATACTTTCCGCTTTATTGCATCCATTATTGATGCCTACTATCATATTTACTACTCTTTTTTATCTTGCTCCAGAATCTATCCAGAATTTGGAGGAGTTTAATAGCTCTGCAAGAGTAGGTATGATGAGTTTGAAAATGGGGCTTTTACTATTGATATTTCTTCAAACTTTTGTGTTGCCCGTTTTTAGTATTTATGCACTTCATCGTTTTGGGTTTGTGAGTGATTTACGAATGGAAACGCTGGCTGACAGAAGAATCCCGTATTTGGTTACAGTAGCAATTTATACCTTTGTTGCTACTTTTTTTACCCTAAAACTTCATCAATTTCCAGAAATAGCACTCATTATTACGGGTATTGCATTTTCAATTGCAGCAGTGGCAGTGATTAGTCTGTATTGGAAAATTTCGGCTCATGCCGTTGGTGTAGCAGGAATGTTAGGAGCTTTTTTAGGCATTGCCATTCAGTACGGGAATAACCAATTATTTTACCCCATTTTAGTCGTAATTCTAATCGCAGGTTTTCTTGTATCGGCTCGCTTACATCTAAATGCTCATACGCCTGCACAGATAATTGCGGGAACAATTTTAGGATTAGTTGTGAGTCTTTCTGTAATATTTTTAGGCAATTATTTTTGATTTAATTTAATACAAATTTATTAATCATCATCAAACAACAATCTAATGTACCAGCATCTTCTTTATGAAATCAACGACGGTATTTGTACCATCACACTCAACCGTCCAGAAGTTTATAATGCTCTTAGTCCAGCTTTAATTCA